>JAUWAH010000210.1 GCA_030602145.1 Desulfobulbus sp. | reverse complement strand
CATAATCTCATCGCCAAGAGCCAGGCCACGGTCTTTCGTAAGAGGGAAACCTTTGCGTAAACAGGCTGCTCGTCTCGTCGACAGAATAATGATGACAAAAGGCACACAGAGTCGTAGAATCAGCCATGAAGCATTTCCGATGGAATCATCAGAAAAACGCCTCTCTCAAGACGGATTGTTCGATTTCGTTCGAGCAGATCGTTCTCGCGATTGAATCCCACGGTCTGTTGGATATTATCAAACATCCCAACAGCGAACGTTATCCAAATCAATGCATTTTGGTCGTTCATTTCGATGGCTATGTCTACTTGGTTCCTTTTGTAGAAGAAAGTGAATCCTTTTTCTTGAAAACGATCATTCCGAGTCGAAAAGCGACCAAGGATTACCTGTCGACGGGGGAATAAATGAAGGATAAACTGGATCAGTACGAACGGGACATATTGGCAGCCTACGAACAAGGCGAATTGAAGTCTATTGTTACTACAGTTTCCGATCTGGAAAAATACCGTCACGTTGCCCGGGAAACACTCCTGAAAAACCGGCGGGTCAACATCAGGTTATCCAATGCCGATTTAATGGATATCCAAGAGCGCGCCCTGGAAGAAGGCATTCCTTATCAAACCCTTATCGCCAGCATTCTCCACAAATACATCAGTGGCCGTCTGGTTGAATCCCCTTCCCGTCTTGCCACCCGCGCCTCGGGGACAATCAAAAAACAACGGGAGACCGATGAGCCTCCCGCTTGAAGAGTCGAGACAATATCGCCATACCAGATTTCATTTTTCTCTTCCGTACGAGCCATGAAAAACGGTTTCTCCGATCGCATCACCGATGTGCCCAAATCCTTTATCCGGGAAATCCTCAAGGTTACCATCGATGATTCGATCATCTCCTTTGCCGGCGGCCTGCCCAACCGTCAGTTCTTTCCGGTCAAGGGGCTGCAGAAGGCAGCCAACGATGTCTTTGAAGAGGCCGGCGACGAGATCCTCCAGTATGCCAACTCCGAGGGGTATCTCGGCCTGCGCCAGTTTATCGCCGACCGCTACCGGCACAAGGACGGGCTGGAAATCCCGGTGGAGGATATCCTCATCACCACCGGCTCGCAGCAAGGGCTCGACCTGCTCGGCAAGACCTTCCTCAACGAAGGCGACGACCTGATCATCGAGGAGCCGGGCTACCTCGGCGCCATCCAGGCCTTCTCCCTCTACCGGCCCCGCTTCTACCCGGTCCCGGTTCGGGAAGGCGGCATGGACACCACCGCCCTGGCCCGGGTGCTCCGGGAGCGGCAGCCGAAACTGCTCTATACGGTCACCAACTTCCAGAACCCCAGCGGCATCAGCTACACCGACGAAAACCGGCAGTCCGTGGCGCACCTGGTGCGCGACCGCTCCTGCCTGATCATCCAGGACGACCCTTATGGCGACCTGCGTTTTTCCGGCGGCCGCAGGGTCTCCTTCAAGCGACTGCTCACCAACAGCACGGTGCTGCTCGGCTCGTTTTCCAAAACCGTGGCCCCGGCCCTGCGGTTGGGCTGGCTGGTGGCGCCGCCGCCGATCATGGAGAAGGTGATCGTGGCCAAACAGGCCGCCGACCTCCACTCCGATTACCTGGCCCAGCGCATCCTCCATCGGTATCTGTGCGACAACGATATCGATGCCCACATCGCCACCATCATCCACCAGTACAACAAGCAGAAGGAGGCCATGATCGGGGCGATCAGGGACTTCTTTCCGGCCGGCGCAACCTGCACCAATCCCGAGGGCGGCATGTTCCTCTGGGTGACTCTGCCCGAAGGCATGTCGTCGTTGCAGCTCTTCGAGGCGGCCATCGCCAGGAAGGTCGCCTTTGTACCCGGCACGCCCTTCTATGTCGACCGCAAGGACACCAACACCCTGCGCCTGAACTTTTCCTGCTCGAATGAAGACACCATCGTCGAGGGGATCAGGCGGCTGGGCGAATCCATCAAAGAATTGTTCAACCAAACAGGAGGTACGAACCGATGAACATCACAAGAAAAATGACCTATGCAGCCATGGTGCTGGCTCTCTGCTCACTGACTTTGTGGGGATGCGAGCAAGGCAAGAAGGACGAGAAGAAGGACACCGCCAGCCAAAGCCAGGCAGTTGGCAAAGATCCGGCGAAGAGCGCCCAGGAGCATGTGAAAGAGGCGGGGAAAGAACTCAAGCAGGCCGGCGAAGCTGCCAAGCAGGCGCTTGCCGAAAAAACCACAGAAATCAAACAAGCTGCCAGCGAAACGGCCAAGGATGTGCAGCAAACCGTTGCCGAGAAGACAGAAGAGGTCAAGCAGGCCACCTCCGAGGCGGTCGAGCAGGTCCAGCAGGCCGTCGAGGCAACCAAACCGGCTGTGACTGAAGCCGCCACGGATGCGAAACGGACCGTGACCGGCGAAGCCTCCGAGGGGCAAAAGACCGAACCGCGGGCTCCGGTCAGGGAGAAGAAAAAGCTGGAAGGCTGCTAACGCCTAGACCGACAGGCGATAACCAGCATGGCCGGAGCAAATATACCGGCCATGGCGGACAATGAAAGGTCTGCGCTCCGGTGGGGCATTGCCCCCGGCACCACCATCGTCCCTCTCAACCATCCTCTCCGGCCACTTCGGGGAGGATGGTTTCTTGTTGTTATGCAGCATGTTCTAGAGCCCCACCCCTGCCAATCCCTTGATCGCCTCTTCCTGCTCAGGGGTCAGCGTCCTGGGGATACGGATGGCAATCTTCACCAGCAGATCGCCGCGATGCCCGCCGATGGGACCGGCTGGCAACCCATGCCCCTTGATGCGCAGCTTAGCCTCCTGCTGGACACCGGCCGGCACCTTGACATTGAACTTCTTGCCGTCCAGGGTGGTCACCTCCAGGGAGGTTCCCAAACAGGCTTCGCTGAAGGGGATGCGCTGCTCAACGACCAGATCGTCTTCCTGACGCTGGAAGATCGGATGGGGCGCAACCTGCACCTTGAGGTAGAGATCGCCGGCCGCTCCGCCGGAGGCCGAGGGTGCTCCCTTGCCGGTTAAGCGCAGCCGCTTGCCGTCCTCGATCCCCTTGGGGATTTTCACCGAGACATTCTGGGTCTGACCATTCTGGCGCAGGCTGACGGTTTTTTCCGCGCCATGGAGCACCTCCTCCAGGGTGACGGTCATCTCGTAGGTCAGATCGCCGCCTTTGACCGGCTGCGGCCCGCAGCCACCACCGCACCCGGCCCGGGTGCCAGCCTGACTGAAAATATTGTCAAAGGGGGATCCGCCACCGGTGCGGAAAGAACCGCTGTGGAACGTGCCCGTGCCGCCACTGCGGAATCCGCCACCAAACCCGAACTGACGCAAAATGTCGTTGAGATCGAAGTTGCGGAAGATATCTTCCTGGGAATAGCGCTGCCGGAAGCCGGCCGAACCGAAAGTGTCGTACTGCTGCCGCTTTTCAGGGTCGGAGAGCACCGCGTAGGCCTCGCTGATCTCCTTGAACTTCTCCTCGGCCTTCTTGTCGCCGGCATTCTTGTCCGGGTGATACTTGAGGGCAAGCTTGCGGTAGGCCTTCTTGATTTCTTCACTGGTGGCGGTCTTGGCGACCCCGAGAAGTTGGTAGTACTCCATGGCACACTATTTCACGATAGATGGTTATTGGACAGATGTTAGTAATGGTTACTATAAGTGCGATCGCGGCGATGTCTATTTACCCGATTCCGTCGGGATCAATTTTCCGGTTGCCGAGCGGGATTGTGGTGGACGGTCTGGTTATCCGAGGAAGCGGGGCGAGCAGCGAACTGCTGCGCAAGCCGTTTGAGTATCGGGTCCCGGTTGTTGGTTGGCTGATTGAGCAGGATGACGTAGGCCCGCCCCCCGGGCAGGTAGCCGGCCAGATTGTACACACCGGTGAGAGTGCCGGACTTGACGGCCACGCCGTTTTCTCGCCGCAATAAATCGACCTGCGACCGAAACCGCTCCAGCAGATCGAGCATGGCGCGGACGGTGACCCGGTTGTCCCGAGACAACCCGGCACCATCAACCTGGATGATGCGGGCGGCAGTCTCCTCTCCCAGTTGTCGTTCCAGTTCACCATGGATTGCCCGCTGGGCTTTGCTCCAGGTGGCGGGATACCCGTACCGGTGGGTGCCGCAGGCAAGATAAACCAGATTGGCCATGAAGTTGGATGAATAGTGCAGCATCGACCGACTGATATCGGTGAGGGTCTGACTGCTCCAATGGGTGTGCAGCAGTGCGGCCGCGGACGGGACGGGACGGACGCCCCCGAAGGCGGCCACCGGGATGTCGCCCTGTTGCAGAAGGATCTGAAACAGTTCGCCGGCGTATCGAGCCATGCGCTCATCGGCGTTGCAGCCCCCGGCGCAGATGTTGATCCGGGCGGGCCCGGCCGGTCTCCCCTGCCCCAACTCCCGCATGATCGGCAGGGTCGGGGTCTGGGGTTCGCCGGAAACGATTCGACCGGTTGCCTCCTTGACCAGGGGCACCGAGTTGAAGTTGACCGACAGCGGACCAACCGGGGCGTCGTAGGGGTTGTCGCTGTCTTCCCGGCCCGGGACCTGGTCTTCGAGGGCAAAGGCCGAGGTGTCGATGAACAGGGTCTGCACCCTGCGCAGCCCCTTTTCCCGCAGCCGTCCGACAAGGCCGGCGATCTCCTCGGAAACCAGGGTGGGGTCACCATACCCCTTGATATACAGGTTGGAGTGGTCGTCGAGAAAGAAGTCGGTGCGGAAACGATGGTCGGACCCGAGGATGGCCAGGGCCGAGGCGACGGTGGCAATCTTGACGACACTGGCCGGTACCATGGACCGGTCGGCATTGCAACTGGCAACTATCCGGCCACCCGGATCAGCGACTCCGTAAGCCCCCTGGGAGGCCAGATCGGCCATGGCGCGGCAGGCCGTCCATCCGGCCCGCCGCTCCCCGTACAGCAGCAGAGGTGTCAGCAGAAGCGTCCAGAAGAGCAGCCTCCACGCCTTCCCCACCCACCCCATCCGCACCCTCTTCTTTCAGCCAATCTTGGGCAGGCGGGCCAGCGAGGCAGCTATCTGCTCCTGCGGATAGCTGTAATCGCTGAGCTTGCCGCCCAGGTAGTTGTCGTAGGCTGCCATGTCGATCAGGCCGTGACCGGAGAAGTTGAACAGAATGGTTTTCGGTTCATTGGGATCCTTCATCGCCTCGATGATCGCCCCGCGGATGGCATGGGTGGTCTCGGGAGCCGGAATGATGCCTTCGGTCTTGGCGAACAGGATACCAGCCTCAAAGCACTCCATCTGGTGGACCGCCTTGGGGGTGACGATGCCGTCGCGGACCAGCGCGGAA
>JAUWAH010000026.1 GCA_030602145.1 Desulfobulbus sp. | reverse complement strand
CGAGCTGTGCAAAACGCCGGAACTGGCAGCCGAGGTTACCATGCAGCCCATCGACATCTTCGGGTTCGATGCAGCCATCCTGTTCTCCGACATCCTCATTCCCATGGAAGCCATGGGGCTCGATCTCGCCTTCCACGAAGGCAAGGGCCCGATCTTCGCCCAGCCGGTGCGCAGCCAGCAGGCCGTGGAGGCCCTAATGGTTCCGGTCCCCGAGGAATCGCTCACCTTTGTCCTGGAGACCATCCGCCTGTTGCGCGGCCGCCTGCAGGTGCCGCTGATCGGCTTTGCCGGCGCCCCCTTCACCCTGGCCACCTACCTGATCGAAGGGGGCAGCTCGAAGGTGTTTCTCCACACCAAGAAGATGATGTACCAGGAACCTGACCTGTACCACAGCCTGATGGCGAAGATCACCGCCTGCACCAGCGCTTATCTGCTTGCCCAGGCACGGGCCGGTGCCCAAGCCCTACAGTTGTTCGACTCCTGGGTCGGCATCCTCGCTCCCTGCGATTACGAAGAGTTCGCCCTGCCCTATGTCCGCTCGATCATCACTGACCTGCGGGCCGCCACCGATGTGCCGATCATCTATTTCGCCAACAATGGTTCAACGTTGACCGGGTTGACCACCACAACCGGGGCCGACGTGCTCGGATTTGACTGGCGGCTGCCGATCGGCGAGGCCGTGGCCCGCGCCGGCCGACATGCCGTCCAGGGCAACCTCGACCCGCTGGCCCTTTTCCTGCCGAAAAAGCGGCTGGAAGAACGAATTCGCGCCATGCTGATCGAAGCCGCCGAAGCCCGGGGCTACATCTTCAACCTCGGCCACGGTATCCAGCCGGAAACCGACCCTACCCAGGTACGGATAGCGGTCGAGGCCGTGCACCGATTCAGCGGCAAACCTTGACCCCAACACATCGACGAGCGCCTTGGAACCCTCCGCTCACCACATCCCCTCCCTCGAAGAATGCATCGCCCTGATGGAGCAGTACGGGATGCTGGCCAACATCCGCCACCATTCCCTGGTGGTGGCACGATTGGCCGAGCAGATCCGGGCCGGCCTGTGCACCGTCGTCCCGGATCGGCCCCAGGCCGACCGTCACCTGGTGATCAGTGGCGCCCTGCTCCACGACATCGCCAAAACCCCCTGCCTGGGGACCACCTGCGACCACGCCAAGGCAGGAGCCGAAATCTGCCGCCGGCAGGGCTATCCGGCAATTGCCGCCATCGTCGAACAGCATGTCCTGCTCCGCGACTTCGACCCCGACCGCTATGCAGCCGGGCACTTCACCGCCCGGGAGATCGTCTACTATGCCGACAAACGGGTGCGGCATAATGTGGTGGTCAACCTCGACGAGCGACTGGAATACATCCTTGATCATTACGGCCGTGGCAACCCGGATCGGCAGGGATTGATCCGGGAAAATTTCAAGAAATGCACCACCCTGGAATACTACCTATTCCGCTGGTTGCCCTTTGCCCCCACGGAACTGGGGCGGTTCTGAACACAGCCTGCCATGGACAACCAGACAACGTCAAGCTCCAGCAGGCCGCTTGTACCCTTGCTTGACAGCCTTCCATCGCCGGGTATACTCAAAACAGAACGGAGATCCCCTTGATTTCACTCTGCAGTCGCACTGCAGGTCTCAACAGGAGTCCAACTAGATGAAAAACCACCCCATCCTTCCCCTATTCCTCGCCATCCTGTTTCTTCTGCTGACCTCGATTCCCGCCGAGAGCGGCAAACCGGCTCCGCAATTCAAACCCACATCAGGGACCTATCTCCGCACCCTCGAACAGGGCCGTTACCTGCGCATGGCCGACAATTTCTTTGTCTTCTACGACCCGACCACCACCATGGACGTGCCCTACAAGACCACGGGGCTGACCAGAATCGAAGCGCAAAAGGAGATCCTGCGGGCCAGCAACGCCTCGCTGCCGCAACTGCCTTGGCAGGCCGGACTCTATCCCCACTGGAAGGGCGAACTGTGGCTGCCGGGCTCCCCCTTCGCCTTCAAGCCGTATTACCGGCTGCAGAATTACCAGAAAGAAGACTTCGCCGCCGCCATCGAACAACTGCCGACCACGCCGCAAAGCCCGCCCATGCTGCAAACCGGCCTGATGAAACTCGAACATCTCCTGGGGCTTGCCGGTCGCACCGAGATATTCATGTTTTCCGATGGCAAGCACATGACCGAACCGGGACTCGAACCGCAGCCCCTTGACGAGGCCCGAATGCTGGCGTCCAAATACGACATCTGCTTCAACATCGTTTCCAGTGCCACCGATGCCAAGGCCCGCAAACTGCTCGACGACATCGCCGCCGTCAACAGCTGTTCCCAGGTCATCGATTTCGACACCGCCTACAATCACCCCGAGCATCTGCTGGGCAAGCTGTATCTGGACACCCAGGCGGCCGGATTCAACAATATCCTCTTTGATTTCGACAAGTCGACCATCCGCCCGGAATTCGCCACTGAACTCGACAAGCTCGGCCGCCTGCTGGTTGCCCATCCGCAACTCTATGTCGCCCTTTCGGGCTTCTGCGACAGCATCGGCACCGAGGCCTACAACATCCACCTGTCCAAGCGGCGGGCCGAAAGCGTGCGCAACTACCTGCGCACCCATTTTGGCATCAAGTCCAACAGGATGCTGCTCTACTGGTACGGCTACGCCAATCCGGTGGCCGCCAACGACAGTGAAGAGGGGCGTCAGCTCAACCGGCGGGTGACCATCGTCCTGCGCGGACAAGGGCAATAATCCCCGCTTCGTTGGAGCAATCGGCCATGCGCATCACCTTTCACGGCGCAGCCCGCAATGTCACCGGTTCCTGCTTTTTGATCGACTGCGGCGGCAAACGGCTATTGATCGACTGCGGCCTCTATCAGGGCAACCGGGATTTGGACGAGGAAAACCGCAACGGTTTCGGTTTCGATCCGGCCTCGATCGATTATCTCCTGCTCACCCATGGCCATCTCGACCATTGCGGACGCATTCCGCTGCTGAGCCGGCAGGGATTCAGGGGCTCGATCCTGACCACCGCCGCCAGCCGTGAACTGGCCCGACTGGTGCTGCTCGATTCGGCCCGCATCCAGGAGGAGGAGGCCCGCTACCGCAACTACAAGGCCAGCAAGCGAAGAAACCGGGGCGAGGCCGTTGAGCCACTGTACAACACCCTGGACGCCCTCAACAGCCTGGACGCCTTTGTCGATGTCGCCTCCTTCGAAGAGCCCCGCGATATCTGCCCCGGCATCCGAGCCACCTTTTACGAAGCCGGCCACATTCTCGGCTCGGCCTGCATCCTCCTCGAACTGGAGGAAAAGGGGCGGCAGCGGCGGGTGCTCTTTTCCGGCGATCTCGGTTACGACGGTCGGGCCATCCTTCCCGACCCGGCTCCGCCGCCCCATGTCGACACGGTGGTGATGGAATCGACCTACGGCGACCGGTTGCATAAGTCGCTGACGCCCTCCATCGAGGAGTTGTACCAGGCGATCAACATCACCATCGCCAGAGGCGGCAACGTGCTGATTCCCAGCTTTGCCCTGGAGCGAACCCAGGAGTTGCTGTATTACCTGCGGGAGGGGATTGAACAACAGCGATTGCCGCACCATCTCCGGGTGTATCTCGATTCGCCCATGGCCATATCCGCCACTCAGATCTTTCGGCGTCACCGCGAATGTTTCGACGAGGAGACCTGGGCGGTCATATCCGCCGGCCGGGACCCCTTCGAACTGCCGGGGCTGGAAATCATCCGCGACGCCGCCGAGTCCATGGCCCTCAAGCACGTGAGCGGTGCAGTGATCATCGCCGGCTCCGGTATGTGCACCGGCGGCCGTATCCGTCATCACCTTCGCCACAACCTTTGGCGAGCGGAAACTTCGGTGGTCTTTGTCGGCTATGCCGCCGGAGGCACCCTGGCCCGCCAGATCATCGACGGGGCGGAGACGGTGAGAGTCTTTCAGGAAGAGGTGGAAGTCAACGCCGAAATCTACACCATCGGCGGTTTTTCCGCCCATGCCGATCAGCGTGAACTGCTCAACTGGCATAGCCGGACAGGTGCACCTGAGCGCACCTTTCTGGTCCACGGTGAGGAAAAGGCCATGCAGGCCCTGGCAACTCACCTCAAGGCAACCAGGGTCGAGATGCCCTGCCTGCACGAATCCTTTGAACTGTAGGCCGGTTTACCGGGAAGACGGTGCCGGTTCGGCGGGCGTGGCCGGAGCGGCCGGCTCGGGGACCGACGGTGCGGTGGGAGCAGCAGGAGCCGGTGGATCAGGAGCGGTTGCCTCATGGATCATCGCCCTGCCCTTTTGCCAGATGGTCATCGACTCCTCTCTGGTCACCTGCCAGGCCTCCCGGGTCTTGCCCTCCATCAACTCATACAGCTCACGGGACCCGGCCTTGGTCTTCTCCCAGGTGTCGACCGATTCGGTCTTCACCGTATCCCAGGCGGTTCCCGCTGTCTCCTTCGTTGCTTCCGCCACTGTGCCGACCGCCTCCTTGACCTCCTTACCGGCCTCGTTCCATTTGCCCTGCTGCTGTTCCTCCTTCTGCTGCTCGGGACGAACGGCCTGCTCCTCCGCCTCAACCGGTACATGGAGAGCAAGTACTGCACTGACCAAAACGCAAACAAACATTTGACTGATCCTGGGCATCATTTTTGCTTATCCCCCTGCAACTGTTGGCTGCATGTTATCTGTGCTAGTGAAGTCATAGAGCCATTGCTATTGCAATATTCAAGATGACAACCTATGTTCCCCTTGCGACCATTGCAAGAGGAACAACTCTTCAAATGCCGAAAAGCGGACTGGCCGCTTTTTCTTTTCTCAGGAAATATACACATCCTTTCATCGATGTACATTGAAAAAAGGTTCAGTGTCATGGATCGTCAATGCCTCATTGTGGTCTTTTCAGTGTTCCTGGCCTTCTTGCCCCAAGGACTCCTCGCCAGCACCAACGATGCCGTGCCTGCCCGGTGGACCGTTCGCGAAGCGACCAGCCATGCCCTGCGGCACAATCCGGACGGCGCCATCGCCCTGGAACGGATCAAGATCGCCGACGCCGACATCAGGGCAGCCAAGGCCGCCTTCTTTCCCCAGTTGACGGTCAGCGCCGAATACGGCCGGACCAACAACCCGATGTACTCTTTCGGCAATATCCTCAATCAGGGGATGTTCACCGAAACCATCGATTTCAACGATCCGGGCACCACCGACACCCTGCAAACCAGGGCCACGGTCCAGTACCGACTCTACAGCGGCGGCCACGATCGGGCGGCCCTGGAGGCAGCCGGTGAACGCAGCCGGGTCGCCGAGCATGAGCAGGCGGCCATTCGCAACCGGCTCGAGTTCGAGGTGGTGCGCGCCTTCTGCACCATCGTGCAGGCGACGGAGACGATCGGAGCGCGGCAGTCGGCCCTGGAGGCCATCGAGGCGTCCCTGGCCGTGGCCCGGGCCCGTTTCGAGGAGGGCAACCTGCTTCACGAAGACGTGCTCAACCTCGAAGTCCAGCAATCCAGAGCCGCGGAGCAATTGATCCTGGCCCGGCACGGGTTGAGCTTGGCCCAACGGGGGTTTTTGCATCTCCTGGGCCTCACCGGCGACAGTGTGGCCATTGAGACCACCGACAACCTGGGCCAGGAGATTCCCGCCGAACGGGACAGCAGCCGGCGGCCGGAGTTGGCGGCCATAACCGCGACAATCAAGGCCCAGGAGTCCTTGGTACGGCAAGCCGAAGCCGGATACCTGCCCACGGCCGACGCCTTTGGCAGTTATCAGGTCGACAAGGGGTTCGAGTTGTCAGACGGCTCGGGCAACTCCTGGAGTGCGGGCATTCGTCTCTCCTACACCCTATTCGACGGCCAGCAGACCGGAGCCGCGACCCAACGGGCCGAAGCCCAGGTACGGGCTGCCCGTGAGCAGCAACGGAAAATGGAACTCGCCTTCCGTTTCGAGATGGAACAGGCGGCTCTCGCCCTCCGTCAGGAAGAAGAACGGCTCAAGGTGACCGACAAGATGGTTGCCTCGGCCACGGAGAGCACCCGGCTGGCCCGGCTGCGCTTCAAGGAGGGGGTACTGCTCGTCTCGGAACTGATCGACACCGAAAACCGCCTCACCGAGGCTCGCATGAGCCACACTCTGGCCGCCGCCGCCCGCAGAATCGCCATCGCCGATCTCCGCCGGGCGGTCGGCCTTCGCCAATTCACCCAGGGAGACTGACCATGGCCCACATCTTCCTCCGACCGGGCGCCCTCATGTTCTGGCTGTTTGCGATCATCTTGTCGAGCGTTGCCGCCCCGGCCCTGGCCGATGCGACCAAGGCCGTCTCGCCGGTCACCGTGACCGTGGCCACGGTCAGCGAACAGGAGGTTGCGGCCCTGATCGAAGCGGCCGGCACCCTGGAGGGCACCGAACGGGCCACCATCGCCGCCAAAGTGACAGGGATGATCACCCGCATGGACATTAAACTCGGCCAGGCCGTCAAGGCCGGCGATCTGCTGGTGGCTATCGGCGCCGAGGAGATCGGTGCACGGCTCCGCGTTGCCGAGGCCCAACTGGCCCAGGCCAGACGCAATCTCGAACGGGAGCAGAATCTGCTGGCTAAAAATGCCTCCACTCCCGAAACGGTCAAATCCATGACCGACCAGTACGCTATTGCCCTGGCCGGCCACCGCGAAGCGCAAACCATGATCGGCTACACCACCATCACCGCCCCCTTTAACGGGCTGGTCACCCGCAAGCATGCCAACGTCGGCGACCTCGCCACTCCCGGCATGGCCCTGCTCCAACTGGAAAGCAGCAACACCTTTCAGGTGCGGGCAACCATACCGGAAAGCCTGCTCCTCCGGGTGCGGACGGGCGACAGTCTCACTATCCGCATTGATGGTGCCGGACTGACCACCCGAGGCACGGTGACCGAGATCGCCCCGGCGGCCGACCCGCAATCGCGTACCGCGCCGTTGATCCTCGAACTGCCTGCACATGCCGATTTTCGCTCCGGCCAGTTCGCCCGTGTCCTCCTGCCCGGCGCAACCACCAGGACTCTCGTGGTTCCCGATGCCGCCGTCGTCCCAGCCGGACAGATGGACAGGGTCTTCGTGGTCATCGACGACCGGGCCCGGCTCCGATTGGTTCGGACCGGCATGCGCCACGATGGCCTGACCGAAATCCTCGCCGGCCTGGCGGCTGGTGAAACTGTGGCCACCGGCAACCATCGGCTGCTGGTGGACGGCCAAGCCCTTCGCATCCAGCCATGAGCGGTCAGCACGCAACCGGGCCGGGGTTTGCCGGCCGTCTGGCGGCCGCCTTTGTCGGCTCGAAACTCACCCCGATCGGCCTGATCGCCTCCCTGCTGCTCGGTTTCATGGCCCTCGCCCTGCTCCCCCGCGAGGAGGAGCCGCAGATCAAGGTGCCGATGATCGATGTCATGGTCTCCATGCCCGGCGCTACGGCCGCGGAGGTGGAACAGCGGCTGGCCATCCCCATGGAGAAACTGCTCTACGAGCTGCCGGGCATCGAGTACATCTACTCCACCTCCATGCCGGGCCATTGCCTGCTGGTTGCCCGGTTCTACGTGGGCGAAGATCTGGAACAATCCATCGTCGCCCTCAACCAGAAGCTGCAAACCAATTTCGACCGCATTCCGCACGGCGTCTCGCTTCCCCTGATCAAGCCGCACACCATCGACGACGTACCGATCCTGGCCCTGACCTTCCATTCCTCGACCTACGATCATTTCACCCTGCGTCGCCTGGCAGCCGAGGTGGACGACGCGGTCAAGTCCATCTTCGAGGTGGCCGAAACCAAACTGATCGGCGGTACCAGGCGGCAACTGCGGGTCCAGTTCGATCCACTGCTCCTGGCGGCTCGCAACCTGAGCCCCGCGGACCTGACCCAGCGCATCCAGCAGGCCAACCGCCAATCGCAATCCGGTGTGCTCCGCGCCCTCGACACCGAGGTAACGGTGCAGACCGGCACCTTCATCCAGTCGGCCGAAGAGGCCAGGCGGATCGTCATCGGCGTCCATGGCGGGGCTCCGGTCTATCTCGGCGAAGTGGCCACCGTGATCGACGGCCCGGAGGAGCCGCAATCCTACGTGCTCTTCGGCGGACAAACCGGCAATCCCGAGGCGGCGGTGACCCTGTCGGTGGCCAAGAGGCCCGGAGCCAACGCCGTCCACGTGGTCGAAACGGTCCTCGCCAAGGTGGACAGCCTTAAGGGCACGCTCATCCCGCCGGAGATCGAGGTCACCGTCAGCCGCGACTACGGCCAGACCGCCGCTGAGAAGTCGAACGAACTGCTCCTCCACATGGGTATCGCCGTCTTCGGTGTGGCCCTGCTGATCCTCTTCTTCCTCGGCTGGCGCGAATCGTTCATCGTGCTGCTGGCCATCCCCTCGACGCTCTCGCTGACCCTGCTGCTCTTCTACCTCTATGGTTACACCCTTAACCGGATCACCCTCTTTGCGCTGATCTTTTCCATCGGCATCCTGGTCGACGACGCCATCGTCGTGGTCGAAAACATCGTCCGCCACCTGCGAATGCCGGCCAACCAGCGGGCCTCGCTCAGGGACATTGCCGTCGCGGCGGTGATCGAGGTCGGCAATCCCACCATCCTGGCCACCTGGGCGGTGATCGCCGCCATCCTGCCCATGGCCTTTGTCGGCGGCCTGATGGGGCCCTACATGCGACCGATCCCCATCGGCGCCTCGGCGGCCATAATCTTCTCCCTGGCCATCGCCTTCACCGTCACCCCCTGGGCGGCGATCCGCATCCTGCGCCAGCCCACCGCAACAGCCACCAACGGCGGCCACGATCCCGACCATGCCCCCGACGACTGGTTCACCCGCCTCTATCACCGGATCATGGATCCACTGCTGGCCCACGGCCGTTGGCGATTGGTCTTCTTCGCAATCATCTTGGCTCTGCTCCTGGCCTCCTGCGGCCTCGTTGTCCTTGGGCTGGTCAAGGTGAAGATGCTGCCGTTTGACAACAAATCGGAATTCCAGATCATCCTGGACATGCCCGAGGGCTCGACGCTTGAGCAGACCACCCGTGTTGCCCTGGAGATGGCCCAGGCCGCCGGCCGCGAACCCGAAGTCGTCAACTACCAGATCTATGGGGGGACCGCCGCGCCCTACAATTTCAACGGTCTGGTCCGGCATTATTTCCTCCGCTCCGGCCCCACCGTGGCCGACATCCAGATCAACCTCAAACCCAAGGCGGAACGCAACAGCCAGAGCCACGACATCGCCAAACGGGTGCGGCCGGCCATTGCCGCAATCGCCGAGCGCCATGGTGCGGCCGTAGCCGTGGCCGAGGTCCCGCCCGGACCACCGGTGCTCCAAACCCTGGTGGCGGAGATCTACGGACCCGACGAAGTCAGCCGGGTGGCTCTGGCCACCGAGGTGAAACACATTTTCGCCACCACCGCCGGGGTGGTGGATATCGACTGGTACCGGGAGGAGGAGCGCACCAAGCTGGTGCTCTCGGTGGACAAGGAAAAGGCGGCCTTAAGCGGACTGTCCGAGGCCGAGATCACCCGAACCATCGAGATGGCGCTGTCGGGGCGATCGATCGACCTCTTCCACCAGCCCCGCGACAAGGAGGAGATCGATATCGTCCTCCAGCTGCCGCAGGCCCACCGGGCCCGGGTCGACAACCTGCTCAACATCTCGCTGCGTCCCGAGGCCAACCCGCAGGCCCCCCTGGTGCCGCTCCGGGAGCTGGTACGGGTCATCGAGCAACCGGTGGATCAGCCCATCTACCGCAAGAATCTCAAACCGGTCGTCTATGTGACCGGCGATGTCGCCGGTGCCGCCGAAAGTCCGGTCTATCCGATCCTGGCGATGAACAAGCGGATCAAGGACCTCGATGGCACCCGGTTCGGCGGCCGGACCGAAACCGTGACCATCCACAACCTCAACCAGCCCTTTCTGGAGGACCGGCCGGCGATCAAATGGGACGGCGAGTGGCACATCACCCTGGAGGTCTTCCGCGACCTGGGCCTGGCCTTCTGCGTGGTGATGGTGCTGATCTACATGCTGATGGTCGGCTGGTTCAAGAACTACGTCACCCCGCTGGTGGTGATGGCGGCCATCCCCTTCTCGCTGATCGGCATCCTGCCGGCCCATTGGGCGATGAACGCCTTCTTCACCGCTACCTCGATGATCGGCTTCATGGCCGGGGCCGGCATCGTGGTCCGCAATTCGATCATCCTGGTCGATTTCATCGAGCTGCGGATCAGCCATGGCCTGCCGCTGGCCGAAGCAGTGGTCGAGGCGGGGGCCATCCGCTTCCGCCCCATGCTCCTCACCGCGCTGGCCGTGGTGGTCGGAGCCTCGGTGATCCTGGCGGATCCGATCTTCCAGGGCCTGGCCATCTCGTTGATGTTCGGGGAGATCGCCTCGCTCTTGATCAGCCGCATGGCGGTGCCGGTCCTCTATTACCTGGTCAAGGTGCGGTCGTGAACACCCCGCCTGCACCCGGAGGCATGACCACATCTTCCCCATGGCGGGTTCCCGATGGCGCCGCGAGTCCCCTCGCTCGACTGCATTGCTTGCCCACCTTTTCCTGCTCAAGGAGTCACCCATGGCCGACCTAATGCTGATCGCGCAACACTCCCACGGAGAGTGCCACCTCCTCCCGCGGCTGACCAACCGCCACGGCCTGATCGCCGGGGCCACCGGAACCGGCAAGACCGTAACCCTCCAGACCCTGGCCGAGCAGTGCTCGCGCTTGGGTGTTCCGGTGTTCATGGCCGACGTGAAGGGAGACCTGGGCGGCATCAGTCAGCCCGGTGCAATCAGCGAAGCCATGGCCGACGTGCTGCGCCAACGCGGTCTCCCCCTGCCCGAGCCGGCGGCTTGCCCCACCACCTTCTGGGATGTGTTCGGCGAGCAGGGACATCCGGTCCGGGCCACGGTGTCCGACATGGGGCCGCTGCTGTTGGCCAGGATGCTTGGTCTCAACGAGGTGCAGACCGGGGTGCTCCATCTGGTGTTCAAGATTGCCGACGACCAGGGGTTGCTGCTGCTCGACTGCAAGGACCTGCGGGCCATGCTTCAGCATGTAGGCGAAAATGCCAGGGATTTCACCACCCGCTACGGGACCGTCAGCGCGGCAAGCATCGGCGCCATTCAACGCAACCTCCTCCAGATCGAGGATCAGGGCGGCGATCGATTCTTCGGCGAACCCATGCTCAACATCTTTGACTTGATGCAGACCGATCATCGGGGCCTGGGCATGGTCAACATCCTGACCGCCGACAGGCTGCTCCATGCGCCCAAGGTGTATGGCGCCTTTCTGCTCTGGCTGCTCTCGGAGTTGTTTGAGCAGTTGCCGGAGATCGGCGATCCGGAGAAACCGGTCCTGGTCTTTTTCTTCGACGAAGCGCACCTGTTGTTCAAAGACGCCCCCGCCGCGCTGATCGAGCGGATCGAACTGGTGGTGCGGCTGGTCCGCTCCAAGGGCGTGGGGCTCTTTTTCGTGACCCAGAACCCCAACGACATCCCGGACACGGTCCTGGGCCAACTGGGCAACAGGGTCCAGCATGGGCTGCGTGCCTACACGCCCCGCGACCAGAAAGCCGTCATCGCCGCCGCCCGGACCATGCGGCCCAAGCCGGGCCTCACCATGGAGAAGGCCATCACCGAGCTGGCCGTAGGCGAGGCCCTGGTCAGTTTCCTCGACGCCCAAGGGCGGCCGACCGAGACCGAGCGGGCTTTCATCCTGCCTCCCGGCAGCCGGATCGGCCCCATCAGCGCCGCCGAACGACAGGCGGTGCTTCACGCCTCGTTGGTTGCCGGCGTCTACGACCAATCGCTTGATCGCGAATCCGCCTATGAGCGGCTCCGCGACCTGGCAACGCCTGCCAACCTCGTCACCGGGAGGGATGGGGATGAAGGGACGCGAACGCAGACTGGGACGGACCAGGGTGACCTGCTGTCCGGCATGTCCGATCTGC
>JAUWAH010000370.1 GCA_030602145.1 Desulfobulbus sp. | reverse complement strand
GCCAGAAGCTGTGATTGGTATAGGCGGCAAAGATATCCATGGAATTGTAGAACAATCCGACGACCAGGGGGGATTTGATGCTGATCTGGAATTGCGCCTCGGTCGGATCAAAGGTGTAGGTATCGTCGTTGTTGGCCCGCTGATGGTGCTCGGCCTTGTAGCCATGGGAGTTGTAGGCTACGGGTAGAATAAAGTTGGGACGGTGCGGCATGATGCTGAACGAACGAAGGGCATTGCGGCGCTCCTGCTCCAGTCGCTGCTCGACGGCGCCTCGCTGTCTGGCCAAACCGTTGTTGCCATCGATTGTCTGCTGCTGGCACTGACGCCGCAGGTCCCCCAGGGTGACATGGTCGGCCGCGGTGGCCATTTTGTCCCGCATGCACTGATCGAGTTCTCCGGCAGCGAGGGTATGGACTGAAACGGCGGAGGCGATACACCACACGGCGGAAGCGATCACAACACGACGACAAAAAAGAGAAGAAAGGGCGTACAAATGCATGGTCTTGTCTGGTAATTGTTTAGGGACGCCGTTGATCGGCGCACATTGAGGGGGCGGTTGAGGGAGTGAGTCGGGAGCACGGCTTGGGCGTTGCACATCAGAGGAAGGGTATCTGTCGGCAGAAGGTGTGTACCCTCCGGCGCAGCAGGCCCGAAATGATGGTGTCGACCTGTCAGTCTCCGTTGTTTTCCTGATCATCCGGATCGATCCGGGAAGCGGCATCGTCCGATTCATCCTCCAGCACATAGCCCAGGCCGCAGCAGGCGGGGCACTCTTCCCGGGTTATGAAAAAACGGCTCTCGCCTTGAAAGTAGCCAATTTCGCCGCTGCCTCCGCAGGTGTTGCACACTTGTTTGGGCTTATTCATGGTCGGACGGGCATTCAATCGATGCCGGCCGCCTGCCTGGCGGCCTGGAGGGTATTTTTCATCAACATGGTGATGGTCATCGGTCCCACTCCGCCGGGGACCGGTGTAATTGCCCCGGCTTTCTGCACCACATCGTCGAAATCGACATCCCCGGCCAGGATCGCCTTGCCGGCGGCGGTCTGTCCGATGCGGTTGACGCCCACATCGATGATCACCGCTCCTTCCTTGATCTGATCGGCCTTGATCATCCTGGCCACGCCGGCGGCCACGATCAGAATATCGGCCCGACGGGTGTGGGCGGTCATGTCCCGGGTCCGGGTATGGCAGACGGTGACCGTGGCGTTGCCGCCAGGCCGTTTCTGCAGCATCAGGTTGGCGATGGGCTTGCCGACGATATTTGATCTCCCGACCACCACCACCTCAGCCCCGGAGGTCTCGACACCCGAGCGTTGCAGCAACTCCAGGATGCCATGCGGGGTGCAGGGCAGAAAACAGCGCTCGCCCAGCATCATCTTGCCGGCGTTGACCGGATGAAAGCCGTCGACATCCTTGGCCGGGTCGATGGCGAACAGCACCTTGGCCTCATTGATATGGCGCGGCAGCGGCAGTTGCACCAGAATGCCGTGCACGGCAGGATTGCGATTGCAGGTCTCGACGATACGCAGCAGTTCGGCCTCGCTGGTTTCGGCGGGCAGGGTGATCTGCTCGGAATGGATGCCCATTGCGTGGGCGGTCTTGTTCTTTGCCGCCACGTAGGATTGGGAGGCCGGATCCTCACCGACCAGAATGGTCACCAACCCGGGAACAAGCCCGTGTCGGCTGCTGAGTGTCGCGACGTCGGCGGCAAGTTCTTCGCGGATGGTCTTGGCGATGGCAACGCCGCTGATGATGGTGGCTGGCATGATCTGTACGGTCGGTTCGATACAACAATACGGTGAACAACAGGTTAAACCCTTTCAGGGAGCACAACCCTAGCACACCGGTGATTTTTTTCAAGGCGAGACTGTTCTTTCGTCTCGACCAGGATTTGCATGCCGCGCGCCGAGCGGTTCGCCCTCGCCCCGGAAGTCGCGGATCAGCAGCGCAAGGGCGGTCTGGCGTCGGGAGGTATCCTGGTTGCGTACCGCCATGGCCAGGGCCTGGCGGGATCCGACCAGAATGGCCAGCCGTTTGCCGCGGGTCAGGCCGGTATAGACAAGGTTGCGAACGAGCATGCGAAAGTGCTGGCTGAGCACCGGGATGATCACTGCGTCGAACTCCGATCCCTGCGCCTTGTGGATGGTGATGGCATAGGCCAGATCGAGTTCGGTCAGTTGATCGCGGCTGTATGCCACCATCCGCTGGTCGGGAACAAAGCAGACCTCGCAGGTGAGCGTCGTGTTGTCGATCCGGCTGATCCGGCCGATGTCGCCATTGAAGACATTGAGTTCATAGTTGTTGCGGCGGTGGATCACCCGGTCCCCGACACGGAAGACTCGCTCGCCGATCGTTAATTCCGCTTTGGTTGGAGCAGGAGGATTGACCTGTTGCTGAAGGAGTTCGTTGAGATTGGCGGCTCCAAGGGAACCCCGTAGCATCGGGGTCAGCACCTGGATTTCGGCGCCGGGCAGGTATTTGGGAATCCATTCTCCGTACAGTTTCCGCACCACATCCACAGCAGTCAGGCCATAGTAGAGCGAGGACCAGGGGTGGGTTGTCCTGGCCAGGGCCAGCAGTTCGCCGGCACCACTGTCGGCGGTGACCAGGTCGGGCAGGCTGACGTGGCGGAATTGTTCCGGCACGGAGAAGGCATACTCGGTGCCATGATCCGCCGGCTCAGGTTCGTAGGGTGTCCCGCCAAAAACCGCCTCCCGGGTTTCGACGTTGCTGTAATGCAGTTTGACGCGGTTGACGAACTGGATCTGCTGTTTGGTGGCCTCGGCGGAATCGATAAAAAAACAGTCTTTCTCCTTCCAGACCTCCGGTGACCTGAACGGCGACTCCAGCCTGGGGACCTCGCCGCGGTTGATCTGGTGAGCGGCGCTGATGATCGTCGATTGCCTGGCCTGGCGAAAGACGGTGTTCAGGCGGAAACATGGCAGGCAGCCGCTATCGATCAGGTCGCGCAGGACATTGCCCGCACCCACCGACGGCAGTTGGTCGACATCGCCGATGAACAGGAGCGAGGTCTGGGCTGTCACCGCCTTGAGCAGGGCGGCGGTGAGCGAGATGTCGAGCATGGAGCACTCGTCGACGATCAGGAAATCGGTGCGGAGAGGATTGTCCTGGCACCGTTTGAACCCCGTGCCCTGATATTCGAGCAGCCGGTGGATGGTCTTGGCCTCCAAACCGATCACCTCGCCCATGCGCTGTGCAGCCCGGCCGGTGGGTGCGGCTAGGGTGACGGTGCACCGCATGGCCCGGAGCAGGGCGACGATCACCCTGGTGGTGGTGGTTTTGCCGCAGCCCGGACCACCGGTGAGGATGGAGCAGCGTTGATCGACCACCATGCGGACCGCCTGCGCCTGCTCCGGGCTCAAAGTCATGTCCTGCCGTTGACTGTAGCCTTCCAGCCAGGCGGCCACCTTGGCTCCGTCAATGCCGCGGCACCCTGCTG
>JAUWAH010000056.1 GCA_030602145.1 Desulfobulbus sp. | reverse complement strand
GCCCCGACCATTGTCACCGCCTTCATGTCCGTTGGCCCCAAGGCGGCCGGCTTTGCCCTGTTCGGCCGGGTGCTGTTCCTTGGCCTGCCCGAACTGCACGACCACTGGGGGCCAATTCTGGCCGTGCTCGCCCTGCTGACCATGGCGGTGGGCAACATCACCGCCCTCTGCCAGCAGAGCCTCAAGCGGATGCTGGCCTACTCCTCCATCGCCCATGCCGGCTACGGCCTGCTCGGCCTGCTGGCCGGAACCACCGAGGGCATGGCCGCGACCATGTCCTACCTGGTCATCTACCTGTTCATGAACCTGGGCGCCTTCGCCATCCTCATGCTGCTGGCCACACCGGACTCCCGGGGGGAATCCCTGGATGACTGCAAGGGCTTGGCCAGTCGCCATCCCCTGGCCGCAGCACTGATGCTGGTCTTTCTCTTCTCCCTGACCGGCATTCCGCCCACAGGCGGCTTTATCGGCAAGTTCTACCTGCTCAAGGCCGCCTTCACCGCCGGCTACACCCTCACCGTGGTGGGCGCGGTCCTGTTCAGTGCCGTCTCCGCCTATTTCTACCTGCGGGTGATCCGGATCATGTACATGAACGAGCCCGAGGAAACAGCCTCTCCCCTGCTCTCGTCGGGCATGACCGTTTCCCTTGGCCTGTGCGTGATCGGCGTCCTTTGGCTTGGCCTTTTTCCCGGCGTCCTCCTCGATTGGACCATCACAGCCCTCTCCGGCCTGTAGCAAGGACCAACCACGTCGGTTGCCCGGCGCAGGGGCAACCGACGCCGACTTGGCCGTGCCATCCTTTGAGGCTGGCGGGTCGCAAAAATGCAGGTGGAAAAATGGAGGATGCCATAGCCCCCCGGTAAAGGGGAGCATATGGCGTCGGTGGCAGGGGAAAAAGCAGAACTTCAGGATGTTGACAACAATCCTGTTGCCATCGGCAGATAGCAACAGGAGCCCTTCAGGCTTCGCCGACCATCAGGTGCGGCGAAGGACGATCTAAAGGCCGAACGCCTTGCGCAGTCGGTTTTTTCAGGATCGTGGCCGCGCTGACCAGTGGATGGCCCGGATCAGCCAACCTTTTTCCGTTTTCGACAGCACCATCAACTCAGCGCCGACCATATCGATGTCCCGGTTGCGGAAGCTGCCCTTGGTCTCGCTCGTCGAGGTCGCCCAGGCGACATCGCCGCTCACCGTGACCTGAATCGCGCTTCGCTGCGAGGGGACGGCTTGGGCAAACTTGATATCATCGGCCAAGTGATGGGCCAGGTATTGCTCGCGGCTTTCCAGACCGCCACCTTCCAGGATGACTGCGTCAGCGGCCAACAGGTTCAGGGCGGCTGTTCTGTCACCGCTCGCCAGGGCTCCATGATAGGCCAGCACGGCCGCGGCCACCGCCTCCTGGCTGGCACTGTTCTTCTGTGCCTGGGCAGGAAAGACACAGCCCCCAACGAGTGCGGCAACAATGAAGAGAACACAAAGAACGGATTTCATGGTGTGCATAATGACTCCTCTCGGTTGGTTGTTGGTCTGTAGGTGATGGTTGACTGAACGATTCGATTAGGAAATAATTTAACCTGTTTATTCAGGTTGGCAACCCGTACCCAAGGACCACAGAAGACCTTTTCACCGCTGTCGCACCAGGCTTGCCAATCCTTGCCGAGACCCTGCATGATCGAGTATGGTAGTCCCTGTCGCGCCCATGCCCGGCGGTGAGAGGCCCGGCTTTGGTTGACGACCTCCCTGGCCCTCTTCCATCCCTTTCCGATTTCCTTCGTCCTGGCCAATGTTCCCCCTGTATCCGCAATCCACTCCCCTGACCCTCGACCATCGCCCGGTGCTGCATCCGCTCTTTCGGCAGCTCAGGGACAACATCTCCGAGTTCACCTTCGCCAACCTCTACCTGTTCCGACAGCGGCATCAGTATAGCCTCTCTTCCCTTGGTCCGCCGGTGATCCTGGGCAGCGACGACGGCAGCCCGTTTTTCATGCTTCCCTTTGGCCTGCCCGAGCCTGCCGATCTGAACAGGCTGTTTACCGACCACGGTACCCTGAAATGTGCCTCCTCGGCCCAGGCGGCCCTGCTTGAAGCCCAGGGCTACCGGGTGAGCGAAGACCGCGACAACTTCGACTACCTGTACCGGCGGCAAGACCTGGTTCAACTCAGCGGCCGCAACTACCACAAGAAACGCAATCTGATCAAGGCGATTACCAACACCCATACCTTATGCGCCAGGCCGCTGCGCGAGGAGTTCCGCGACGACGCCCTCCGGGTGCTGGAGACCTGGCGGCAGGGTTCGCCTGAGCCCGGGGACTACGAGGCGGCACGGGAAGCCCTGGAGATGATGGAACCCCTGCAGTTGTGCGGTGGCATCTACTCCATCGGTCCGGAACCGGTGGCCTATGTGCTGGGTGAGGAACTGGGCGATGCCACCTGTTTCGTCATCCATTTCGAAAAGGCAGTGGCCGGTTACAAGGGGCTCTATCAGTTCATCAACCAATCGTTTGCCTCTATCCTGCCGGAATCCTACCAGACCATCAACCGGGAGCAGGACCTGGGCGATGCCGGTCTGCGTCAGGCCAAGTTGAGCTATCTGCCGGCGGGGTTCATCGAGAAGTTCCGGGTTGTGCGGGCAACCAGCTGATCTTTGCCAATCCGCCGATTGCCGAACCCACCCCCCTACCGGCAAGGAGAATCCCGCCACGGCTGATGCTCTTATTGACCGACAGATGGTTAAACGTCGGCACCTTCACTGCGCAAGCCACCGAACAATGTGACCGAATCGGCCTTGGTCCACAGCCCGATGTGCCCATGCAGCAGGCGATCCGCCTGGTAATCGAACACAACCGTGCCATTGACCCGGTATGATGCCGAATTGTCCGTTATCACAACCTCCAGTGCATACCATTGGTTCCCTATGATGGGCAGGTCACATCGGGCTCGTTCAAACCGATTCGTGTTAATGAACTCAAACAACATGGCGTTGTCTTCCAGCGCATTGATGCGGAACACAAAATAGTTGCCAATGTCCCGCAAGCCAAAGATCAAGCCGCCGGCCTGGTCGATGCTGCCATGCAGTGGTTTGACCTGGAGAAAGAGGAGGCCATTGCCCTTCTCACCGCTTTTATCGATGGCCAGGGGGAAGTACGAGTAGGCGCCGATGGTGTCGAGCAGTTCCTGATAGGATCGCCCAAGCGCCTTGGTCATCAGGCCGGAGACACTTGTGGAAAGCGTTCCCAACCAACGGGAGCCGTCGGCCAGCCAGCAAACAGCCCCATCTTCATCCATTTGCCGCCAATGGCCAAGATGGGTGTAAAACCCTTGCAGTGGCGTCCGTTCCTTGCGACCGAACAGATCATAATTCCCAGCCATGAAGTCGCTGGCCAGGGCATCGGCCTCCTCCTGGTTGGTGATCGCCATGTCGAGCAGACGGCTGCTGGCCAGGAGACGGCCGATCTGGTCAAGCCGCTCCAGCATGTCGGCCCGCCCATGACGGTTGAGTGTGGCCTCAAGCAGGTCGCCCTGGATACTCACCATGCAGCCCAGTTCCCCCAACACCTTGCCCAGAAATTGCAAACGCAGGGTCTTGCCGTACAGGGACCCGGCGCCCCCGGAAAATTGAAGACTGAGGTAGTTGTGATCCGGTTCGTCACCGCAAAAGGTGTCGAGGGTGGCAAAGTGGTAACCGAATTTGGCCGAGAGGTTGAGATAGTCGGTGCCGATGAGGGCATAGCTGTCGCCGCCCGGTTCCGGGCCAAATTCCGAGGTCGCCGAGGCAGCCAAGCGGGTCAGGAAGCGACTGCCGTCGAATTGCACGGTCCCGCTCCAATTGATACCGGGATGGGTGAAGCCGCGCCACAGGGCTTGGATTGGTGCCGAGGTGAAATGATCGGCGGTCACCGTGTCGCAGGTGGAGAGACCGGATCGGAGACCGCCGCCAAGATCGATCAGGTTGAGCACAAGTGGGAGATGGGTGCTTAAACGGACCGTGACCGCCTCGTCTTCGGCCCCGGTCGAAAGACTGAACATCTCGCCCACAGCCTGTTCATGGGCAAAGCGGATGATGTCGTGGAGCGAGGCACAGTTCTCCGGCCGGAAGGAAAGAGCCTTGGGGTCGGTCAGGTGGAGTGGCGAGAGGAGGTCGAGCACGGCCCGCAGGACCCGGTGCACCGAACTGTCCATGATTCGTCGCTTGACCGGCTGATGATCGATCAGCAATCCGCCATAGACCGTTGGTTGCTGCTGGGCGAAGAGGGTGACCGCAGCTTCCAGTTCAAGACGCTCGATAGCCCCGGCGACATTGACCGCCATGGGCACTCCAAACTCGCGGGCCACTGAGGCCAAGTGGCAGGTGGTGCTGCCGACCTCGGTGATCAGGCCGTTGATTCGCCCCATGATTTCGGCGTAGCGCGGGGCGGCGGTTTTGGCCACCAATATGGCATGATCAGGGATTGCAGAGAGGTCGGTCTGTTCGTCAACGACCTGCACCTTCCCGCTGGCAACACCCTGGGAGGCGCAGAGGCCGTCCCGCAGCAACGGCGGCACATCCGGTTCGGGGACCGGCTCCGCAGCCTTGGTCGCCACTTGCAGGGGGCGACACTGGAGGATGAACAATCTTCTCTCCCAATCAATCGCCCATTCGATATCCTGCGGGCCGTCGAACAGGGCTTCCAACTGCACCCCGGCCAGGGCCAACCGGACCGCTTCCTCGTCCGTGATTGCCGCCTGGTCCGCCTCGCTTGCCCCCACCGCATGTTCCACAACTCCGCTTTCGCCTGCGTCCAGACGCATACCCTTGACTGCGATTTGCCGATGACGGATTGTCCCGCTTTGCCGATCATAGACAAACGTGTCGGATGCAACATTGCCGCTGACCAGCAACTCGCCCAGCCCGTGGACAGCGCTGACCTGCATCGTTTGCGCCTGCCCGTTGGCGGGATCGGCTGTGTAGAGCACGCCACTGACCGCCACGTCCACCATGGCCAGGCCAAGCACGCACATCGGTGTCTCGGCGGGATCGATGCCGGCCATCTGGCGATAGCTGATGGCCCGGGGTGAAAAAGAACTGGCCACCACCTCCTTGTAGGCTGCTGTCAAGCCATCGGCTTTCACATTGAGCACCGAACGGTACTGGCCGGCAAATGAGGCCTCGGAATCTTCGCGCACCGCGCTGCTGCGCAGAGCCAAGCGGATATCGGCTTGGGTCTGCTGCGCAATGGTCTGGTAGTGGGCCTGCAACGAGGCTACCAATTCCTCGGGGACATCGGCGGTGAGGATCAGGCTGACCAGGTGTTCGCTCACCTCGGCCATTCGAGGATCGCCGGGGGATAATCCAGCCAACTCATCGAGCACCAGTTGATCGAGCTGGTTGGCCTTGAGGAAACGATCATAGCCGCCGGCGGTGACCACAAACCCCGGCGGAACCAACAGATCGGTTTCCCGGGCAATCCGCGCCAGGTTGGCTGCCTTGCCGCCGGCATCACCGCTGGCGGTGGCAGGTAAGTCAGCCAGTGCCACCACAGCCGGCAGGTCATGGTGGATCACTGCAGGTCGAAATATCTTCCGAACCTGGGCGTTGATTCTATCCGCCTGTCTGTTGAGCAGGGCATATCGGTGTTCCGACAGGTTGTTCAAAGCATTGACGAGAGCACACACCTGACCAAACAGATGCTCATATTGAAAGGCGACATCGGCGGCAGTGAACGTTTGACCGCTGTAATAGAGCATCTCCAGTTCGGCCAGGGCGCGCAGGGCGTTGCGGTTGCCAAGGAGAAATTCCTTGAAATGCCTAAATTTTTCGACGTGCTTCCCTGATGCTCCGGCCAGCAGGGTGCATCGGTCTCCCCGGGTAAACATTCGCAGTAATCCTTTCATGACCATCTCCAGGTGTTCTTGATTCGACGGCGGGTCTCTTCCTTTTCAGTGGTCGCTGAACAGTACCCATTCTCTTTCCGCTTGACAATGAAATATGTGTAACATATTTTCTGTTCACTATGAAAAATAAATGGGTTCTCTTCTCCTACTCGATTCCCGCCGCCAATGCCAAGGCAAGGATGCGCACCTGGCGGCGCATCTCCGCCACCGGCGCGGCCCAACTGAAAACCGGACTCCAGATTCTGCCCAACCGTGAGGGCCTGTTGGAGAACATCACCTGGTTGATCGGCGAGGTCAACAGCCTGGGAGGCGAGGCCATTGCCCTGCAGTGCGCCCAGGTTGAAGGCATGACCGATCAGCAGATTGAGCAGTTGTTCCAGGCCCAGGTTGATCCTGAATTTGAGCAGATCCAGGATGAAGCCAGGGCGTTACTCACCATGTCGGACACGCCGGGGGATGACGGCAAGGCAAAGGAATTGTCGGCAGCCCTGCGCAAGCTGCGCAAACGGTGCGAGGCAGTGCGGGAACGGGACTTTTTCCCCTCCGGAGCGGCAGCCAAAACCTTGAAGGCGCTAGACTCCATCTCGGAACGGTTGCGCAGGCCCGAACACACCGACCTGCCGGTTGCCCGGCTCGATCGATCGCACTACCAGGGACGAACCTGGGTTACCCGTGCCCGGCCCTATATCGACCGTTTGGGTTCGGCCTGGCTCATCCTGCGGTTCATCGATCCGCAGGCCCGATTTCGCTTTCTCGGTTCCGGGGAAACCCCGAACCTTGAGCAGAGCGAATTGCCCTTTGACATGGCCATGGGCGAGTTTACCCATCAGGGCGAGTTGATCACCTTTGAGGTGCTGGTTCGGGATTTCGCCCTGCATGACCCGACCCTGGTCAAGATCAGCGAACTGGTCAAGCACATCGATGTGCAGGAAGGCGCGCTCCCGGAGGATGCCGCCTTGATGAAAACCCTTCTCGACGGCTTGATTGCCCTCACCGGTGATGACCACCTGTTGCTGGAGCGAGCACGACTTCTCTTTGACGCTCTTCATGCCGGCTATGCCAAAGCAGTCCATGGAGAATCGCCATGATCCAGCTCACCCCGGTTGCCGGACCGACCGAGACCACACTAATGCGCTCCTTGTTTTCCATCGGATTTTTAGCCCGATTCTCCTATGCCCTGGCCAGGAATCCGGTGCTGCCCCTCTTTGCCGCTGCTCTTGGCGCCGGCCCCGAAGGGATCGGATTGGCGGTGGGCATTTCCACGGTGACCGGCATCCTGTTCAAGATGCCCTCCGGAGCCCTCTCCGATGTCATCGGCCGCAGACGGACCATGCTCGCCGGCTTGGTGTTTTTTGGCCTGATGCCGTTTGCCTACCTGTTCATCACCCACTATGCGGCCCTGGTCGTGGTCCGTTTTCTCCACGGTTTGGCCACCGCCATCTACGGCCCGGTGGCCATGGCGGTGGTGGCTGATATAGCCGGGGCACGCAAGGGAGAAATGCTGAGCTGGTTCTCTTCGGTGGGTATCGCCGGCACCCTTTTGGGGGCGCCCATCGGCGGATACCTGCTCTTCCTGCTCGGAGATGCACAGGCAGGGTTGAACAGCTATCGGGCCGTCTTTCTCTGCAGCGCGCTCACCGGCGCGGCTGCCCTGGTCCTGGGATTTCTCACCCTGCGGGGTGGCGACAAACCCGCCGAAGGCAAGAGCCTGAAGGAACGATTCCACCTCTTTGCCCAGGGGATTCGCGAAGTGGTGGCCGATCGTCGGGTCCTGATGACCTCCTCGATGGAAGGTATCCAGAACATGAGCATGGGTGCCCTGGAAGCCTTTCTCCCGGTGTACGCAGTCGCCGTGGCCGGGCTCAACGTCTTCCAGGCCGGCCTGATCTGGGGCGTGCAGATTGTGGTGACCCTGATCGCCAAGCCCCTGATGGGCAAGGTGTCCGACCGCTGGGGGCGCAGGCCGTTGATCGTTGTGGGCATGCTGCTCTGCGCTGTACCCTTTGCCCTCATCCCGCATCTCACCGGCTTTGTCGCCCTGATGCTCGCCGGCATGGTCTTTGGCCTGGGCGAGGCTTTTGTTACCTCGTCCTCAGCCGCCCTGGTGGCCGACTTCTGCAAGGCCCGGCATTACGGGGCAGCCATGGGCACCTTCGGCACCATTTTCGATGTCGGTCATGCCGCAGGTCCCATCATCACCGGCCTCTTGGTGGCGTCCCTTGGCTATGGGCCGGCCTTTGCCATCGTCGCCACCCTGCTCTGTGTTTCGATCCCTTTGTTTCTGATCACCGTGCGGCACGAACCGCAACCGGCAAACCTGTACCCTCAACCCTAACCCTATCCATCAACAACAATCTCAAGGAGAACCATCATGCCTCCCTACGCAAAACATCTTGAAATCAGTTTAAAACGTACCGGTAACGACTATCAACCCCTCCACGATTGGCTGGACAACCATCCCGACCACAAGGCAGCCCGCCACGACCTTGACGCACTCGCCGCCAACAGGACCTATGTCAGGGAGACCTGGGGCGAGGAGGCGGTCACCGAATTCTTCCTCCATGTGGCCGAGGACCTGCTGATGAAGGATACCGCCACCCTGGTCAATGCCGGCTGTCCCAAGGATGCGGTCCAGCACAGCCTGGAGGTGGCGCGCAAATCCCTGGAGATCGCCAGCCGGGTAAAAATCCCAGTGGACAAGCATCTGCTCGCCCGGGGTGCCATCTTCCACGACCTGGGCAAGGCCAAAACCTACGGCATGGAGCACGGCGAGATCGGCGCGAAAATGGCCGAGGAGCTTGGCCTTGAGGAGGCGATCCGCCACATCATCCTCAAACACATCCGCGGCGGATTGACCGAGGCCGAGGCCAAGGAACTGGGGCTGCCGGTCCGGGATTACACCCTGCGCACCCCGGAGGAGAAGATCGTCATCTATGCCGACCGAATGGTGGATATCTATACCGACGGCATTGTACCGGAAACGGACCAACAAAAGGCCGAAGAACGTTTTGCTGAAATCCTCGAAACCTACGAGAAGTACGGCAAGAATCCAACCACCTTGCAGCGCTACCTGGCCCTGCATGCGGAAATCCAGGGCTGGATGGCCTGATGCGCCTCCTCCGGAGCCAACCGGCTCCGGGGGACAACAAGGACTGCCCCCATGCACATCGTCACCAGAGACATCGTCCTTCTCTTTGCCACCCGGATCATTCGGCTGTTCGCCTACGGCTTCGTCTCGGTTGTTCTGGCGCTCTATCTCGCCGCCACCGGTTTGAGCACAGCCGGGGTGGGGGCTATCCTCACCGCCACCCTGGCCGGCGACATCTTCGTTTCCCTGTGGGTGACCATGGTGGCCGACCGGATGGGCCGCAAGAACATGCTCCTGCTCGGAGCGGCCTTGATGATCCTGTCGGGAGGTGTCTTTCTCCTCACCGACGATCCGGTGTGGATCACCATCGCGGCGATCATCGGCATCGTCAG
>JAUWAH010000232.1 GCA_030602145.1 Desulfobulbus sp. | reverse complement strand
CCCCGTTCGCCGGCCCGCAGCACCGTTGTTCGGAATTGATCCACGGAGGGCAGCTTGCCGCTGCCGGTGCCGAAGAGTTCGTCGAGGAGAAAGGCCTCCAAATCGGCCCGCAGGGCAGTCGCTGAAACCTTGGCGCCCAGGCTGAGCCAGGAGGCGGAATGGCTGGTGAGGGAAGCCTGGCAGAGTTTGCGGATTGCGGTCATCTCCCGGATGAAATGGCGGCCGTGCAGCAGGTGCAGGGCCAGCCTGTTCAGTCCGGCGGCCTGCATCTCGTTGTCGATATAATGGAGCCGGACCGTCTGGCGGTGCTCGTCGATGTGCAGGGCGGCGAAGGCGAGGCCCCTTGCCCGGCCGCCCGGGTCGGTGAGCAATCGTTTGGGCTCGATCGCATCCAGGTCGTCCTCGGTGATTTCCCGTTCCGGTGCCAGCGGTGAAGGCGAGGAGACCGGCGCGGGAGCCGCCATCCGCTCGGCAGCGACGAGATCGTTGAAGGAGCGGCCGGCGACCAGCACCGTTCCCCGGTCGTCGACCAATAAAAAACGCATGCGCAGATGGGGGGGCAGACCGTCGACCTGCCAGTCACCGCGCTGCACGGTCACCTGATAGCAGCGGAACAGAACCCGTTCCAGTTCCTGATAGAGTGATCCTCGATGCAGGACCAGTGCATCCAGGATGCGGTCGATTGCGTCGGGCAGGGGCACCAGGCGACGGCGGACCTGCTTGGGCAGCCGTTTGCACAACAGGTGCAGCTTCTCCGGCAGCAGGCCAGGGACCAGCCACTCGAAGATCTGCGGATTGAGATGGTCCAGCAGGTCGCGGGGGATGCGGACCGTGACTCCGTCGTCCTCCTCACCGGGGGCGAAGCGGTAGCTGAGGTCCAGTTCGAACTCGCCGGCGCGGAGCGTGGCGGGAAAGCGGTAGCCTTCCTCGGCGTCGGGAACGGCCAGGCAGATGTCTTGCTCGTTCATGCGGAGGAAGGTGTCGTTCTTCCTGCTTCTGAGCAGCCTGTTGAGGGTGAAGCGGTCGTAGACGCCTTTGAGGCGGTCTCGGTAGAATTGATACAGGACTTCCGGGTCGACCACGATGTCGCGACGGCGAAACCGTTCTTCCATCTCCTCGAACCGGGTCACCAACGCCGTGTTGTGCTCAAGAAAGGGATAGCGGCCGCCCAGTTGATTGTCGATCAGGGCCGAGCGGATGAAGATATCGGCGGCTTCCTGCCTGGTGGTGTCATTGATCCGGCCATAATCGACCTTGCGGCCGGCGACAATGACCAGACCAAACAGGCTGACCCGCTCCATGGCCACCACCTTGCCGCTTCGCTTCTCCCAGTGCGGCTCCGACCAGGATCGCTTGCACAGCGAGCCCCCGAGGGTTTCCAGCCAATCCGGTTCGATGGCGGCCACGGTGCGGGCGAACAGTTGCGAGGTCTCGACGAATTCGGCCGCCACCGCCCACTGCGGTCCCTTGTTGTAGAGCCCGGAGCCGGGGAAGAGGACCACTTCCTTATTACCGGCGGAAAGGTAGATGTTCTTTTCTTTTTTCTGGCAGATGTTGCGCAGAAACCCCGCTGCCAGGGATCTGTGGATGGCGTCGTAGTCGGCCGGCGCCTCGTTGAGGCGAAATCCCTTGTGACCGCGGAGCAGGCGGGTGATCTGCTCGTGGACGTCCAGCCATTCGCGCATCCGCTGCCAGGAAAGAAAATGGCTTTTGCAGACGCGGGAGAGCCGCGACTTGGAGGGCGGCTCGGCCCCGGGCTCGAACAATCCGTTCCAAATGTTCAGCAGGGTGAGAAAATCAGAGCGTTTGTCGACGAAATGGCGATGAGCCTCGTCGGCCTTGTGTTCCTTGTCCGGGGGGCGGATGCGCGGGTCCTGAATGGCGAGGGCGGCGGCGAGGATGGAGGTTTCCCGGATGGCGGCCAGCGACATCGATTCAATGATGATCCGCGACAGGCGCGGGTCGAGCGGCAGTCTGGCCATCAGGCGGCCGTTGGCGGTCAACAGGTTGTCGGTGGTGATCGCACCCAGTTCCTTGAGCAGCCGGTAGCCCTCGCGGAGGGCGGAACCGGGGGGAGGGTCGATGAACGGGAACCTGGTGGGATCGCCCAGGCGGAGATCGATCATCTGCAGGATGACTTCGGCCAGGTTGGCCCGTTGGATTTCCGGCGGGGTGAACAGCTCGCGGTGGGCAAAATCCTCCTCACTATAGAGGCGGATGCAGGTGCCGGGCCCGGTGCGGCCGCAGCGGCCCCTCCGCTGCTCGCAACTGGCCTGCGAGATACGGCCCACCTTGAGGCTGGTGGTGCCGGTGCGCGGGTTGTACCGGGCTATCCGGGCTAGGCCGGTGTCAACCACGAAGCTGATGGAGGGTACGGTGATCGAGGTCTCGGCCACGTTGGTGGCGACGATGATCTTGCGCCGGCCGGCCGGCTGGAAGATTCGCCGCTGGTCGGCGGCGGGCAGGCGGCCGAAGAGCGGCAGGAGCAGGTGGTTGTCGGTCAGGCGCTGAAGGCCGTCGATGGTGTCGGCGATGTCGCGCTCGGTGGGCATGAACACCAGAATATCGCCGCCCAGGGGGTGCATGGCGAGTTCCTCGACGGCCTCGATGGCCAGGTCGACATGGCTTCGCTCGGCGTTGTCCTCATCGACGGCTTCGCTGTAGAGGGTGGTGATCGGATAGGTACGGCCGGAAACCGAGATCACCGGCGCGTCATTAAAATGGCTGCTGAACTGCTCGGCATCGATGGTCGCCGAGCTGATGATCAGCTTCAGGTCGCCACGTTCATGAAGCAGATCCTTGAGGTAGCCGAGGAGAAAATCGATATTGAGGCTGCGTTCGTGGGCCTCGTCGACGATGAGGGTGTCGTAGCGGCGCAGGTGCGGGTCCTGCCGGGTTTCAGCCAGGAGCACGCCGTCGGTCATGAATTTGATCAGGGTATCCGGGGTGGTCCGATCATGGAAACGGATCTTGACGCCGACCTTCTGGCTGAGGCGCAATTCCTCCGCCACCCGGTCGGCCACCGACAGGGCGGCGATCCGCCGAGGCTGGGTGCAGCCGATCATGCCGGACGTACCCCTTCCGGCCTCAAGGCACATCTTGGGCAGTTGGGTGGTCTTGCCGCTACCGGTGTCGCCGATGACGACAAGCACCTGATGCGCGCCGATGGCGTCGACGATGTCGTCCCTCCGCTCGCTGACCGGTAGCTCGGAGGGGTAGGAAAGATGCATGAAATTATGGAAATTTTCTTGAGGATGCTGCCCCGTTCGGAGTACAATCAACCAATCTGCCGTTCGGTTCAGGCTCTATACCTGAATTTTGCGGTCATCACATCTGAAATATCTGCATGCACGAGGGGTCCATGAAAGCAATCAGAAAGGCGGTCATCCCGGTGGCGGGTTTGGGAACGCGGTTCTTGCCCGCAACCAAGGCCATTCCCAAGGAAATGCTCACCATCGTCGATCGGCCCACCATCCAATACATCGTCGAAGAGGCGGTGGCCTCTGGTATCGAGGAGATCATCCTGGTCACCAGCGCCGGCAAGTCGGCCATTGAAAACCACTTTGACTACGACTTCCAACTGGACACGGTTCTCAAGGATCGCAAAAAGGTCCTGCTGCGGGAAGAGTTGACCAACATCTCCAATCTGATCGACATCATCTCGGTCAGGCAGAAGGAACCGCTCGGGCTCGGCCACGCCATCTGGATGGCCCGCAACGTGGTCGGAGACGAACCGTTCATGGTTCTTTTGGGCGACGACCTGGTGATGAGCAAGGTGCCGTGCTGCAAACAGATGATCCAGTTGTACGAACAGGTGGGCGAATCCATTGTCGCCATCCAGCACGTTCCCATGGAGGAGACCCACCAGTACGGCATTGTCGAGGGGTTGCCGGTCGAGCAGGAGCGGACCTACAAGGTCGACCGCATGGTGGAGAAACCGGCACCCGGCACCTGCAACTCGGATATGGCCATCATCGGCCGGTATCTGCTTATGCCCGAGATCTTCGACTATCTTGAGAAGACCACACCGGGACACGGCGGCGAGATCCAACTTACCGATGCCCTGTTGGCGCTCTCCAACAAGCGTGGCATGTATGCCTATGAATTTGTCGGCAAGCGCTATGATGCCGGCGACAAGCTCGGCTACCTGAAGGCGATTGTTGATTTTGCCATGACCCATAACAGCCTGGGCAAACCGTTCAAGGAATACCTGCGCAAGGTCTGCGCCGAACTCGGCTGAGTTGCCGTCGACGTTACCCGGGAGCAGAGCGGAGTGCTGTACGAAATCGCCGTCGACGCCCCCCTTGCTAACACCCTGACCTATGGCCAGCCCGTCGGGAGAGAGAAGCCGATCCCGACGGGTTGCTGCGTTCGTGTCCCCCTGGGGAAACGCTCGGCCATCGGCTATGTCCTCGGGCCTGCCGAACCCCAGGGAGAGGATCCGCCCCGGTTCGTTGTCAAGCCCGTCGCCGAGGTTCTCGGCGAATCACCCAATTTTCCTGCTTCGCTCATTCCTTTCTATCGCTGGGTCGCCCGTTATTACCATCATCCCATCGGCGAGGTGCTGCGCACCGCTCTGCCGCTTGCCCCCACTTCACGCCGGGAGCATCAGGTCAAGGTCAAGATGCGGACAATCCTTGAGCCGGGACCCGTGCTCCTCGACTGGATGGCGACACACCGGGCACTGTCCGCAGCCGAGCGGTCGGCGGCGATAGGGCAGTCCTGCGCGGTGCTGCTAAAGAAAGCGGAACAGAAGACACTGGCTCTTCTTCTGGAATGGTTTGTCGGCGGAGACTGTGCATCGGTCCCCCGCAGTCAGGTGTTGGCCAGCTATTCCGGCGCCGGACCGCGACTGCAACGTTTGATCGACTTGGGGCTCATTCGTTCCCTCGATGAGCGGGTTTTTCGCGATCCCTTTATCGATGAACCGGTGGCCGGAGCCGTCTTGCCCGTCCAACTCACCGGCGAACAGCAACAGGTGCTGGCCAGCCTGCTGCCAGCCGTCGATACCGGCAGGTTCGCG
>JAUWAH010000194.1 GCA_030602145.1 Desulfobulbus sp. | reverse complement strand
AACCCGCGCACCCTGTCCTTGACCGGGTGAAACGTGAACCCGGCCCCGTCAGGCCAATTCGTCCAGGGCGGCGATCAGCCGGTCGACATCCCGGTCGTTGACGTGCAGATGCGGCGAGAAGCGGAGCGCGTTGCCCCGCTGGCTGATGAAGAGGTTGCGCTCCCGCAGGTCGGCGACCAGCCTGCCGGTATGGGCCGACGGGCGCTGCGCCCCGAACATGTGGGGACACCGTTGCCCCTCGGCGGGCAGCACAAAGCCCAGTCGTTCAAGACAGGTCGCGAGGCGGGCATTGATGGTTGCCAGGGTGGCGGCGATGTTGTCCACGCCCCAGGCACCGATCTGTTCCAGGGCGGCGATGGCCCCCGGCAGGATGGTGGCCGTGCACTTTTCCCCCACGTCGAAGCGGCGGGCACCGGTCATATAGAGCCGGGAATAATGGATGAGGGCGGCGAAATCCTGGGCGTTCTGCCGGGCCAGCCACGACTCCTCCAGCGGCCGGGCCTGCCGCCACGCCTCGCCGACATAGAGCAGACTGAATCCGTAGGGACAGAGCAGCCATTTGTAGCCGGAGGCCACCAGGAAATCGGGCTGGATCTCGGCCAGGGACAGCGGCATGGCACCCAGCGCCTGGGTGGCGTCGACCACCAGCATGGCCCCCACTGTCCGGCAGGCGGCACCGATGGCGCCCAGATCGATGAAGGCGCCGTTGGTCCAGTGGCAGGGCGTGGCGGCCACCACCTTGACGGCCGGCTCGATGCGCTCCAGGATGGCCCGGGTCCAGTGGCCATCCGCCGGCACCGGGACTGTGATCAGGGCGGCGCCGGTCTCGTCGGCGGTCCGCTGCCAGGCCAGGACATTGCTGGGAAATTCCTCGCCGATCACCAGGATGCGGTCGCCCGGTCCCAACCGGGGCTCCACCGCCCGCGCCGCCGTGCTGATGCCGTAGCTGGCGGCCGGCACCACCGCGTAGCCATCGGCATCGCCGCCGAAGACCCGCGCCGCCAGACTGCGGATGGCCTCGGCGTCGCTGAAGAAATCCAGGGGCTGACGCTCCCAGGGCCGGCTCTTGCTGCGTGCCCCGGCCAGCAGCCGCTCCAGGGAAGCATGGAGCTGCGGCGCGTTGAAGGCGCAGTTGAAATAGCCGATCTCCTCGGGAAGATCGAACAGGTGCCGCTGACTGGGGATGATGGCCATGGCGTGCTTGACGTTGAAGGGGTGCCCGGATGGGGCTATCATGGGTGGAGCAGCTCCGATCCGCTGGCCGGCTCGAAGCTGTTCCTCGCACCCTACCACAGCCGTTCGGATGGAGGCAACACCGGACCATGAACGACCCGATCGAACGGACCGAACCGAAACCTGACCTTGCCGGCGGCGAAACTGTCCTGCTGGAGGAGCAGTCGCTCCGCGATGGTCTGCAGAACGAGGCCCGGCTGATCACCCTGGCCCAAAAGGTGGAACTGGTCGGCTTGCTGACGGCGGCGGGGGTGCGCCGGGTGCAGATCGGCAGTTTTGTCGATCCGCGCCGGGTACCGCAGATGGCCGATACCGGGGAACTGGCGGCTCAGGTCCTGGCTCGGTGGCCGCATCTGACCTGCACGGCCCTGGTGCTCAACGCAAAAGGCCTGCAACGGGCCATGGCCAGCGGCCTGCGCCATCTCAGCCTGTCGGTCTCGGTCTCCGACGCCCACAGCCGGGCCAATGTGGGGCAATCCGCAGCGGCCTCCCTTGAAGCCATGGTCCACCTGGCCCGCCGGGCCACCGACCAAGGTATCGTTGTCCGGGCGGGGATACAGTGCGCCTTTGGTTGTCCCTCGGACGGGGCAACCGATCAGGCGGTGGTGACCGCGGCGACGCGGTTGACGGCGGTTGGCGCGGCAGAGGTCAATCTTGCCGACACCGCCGGACTGGCCCGGCCGGACCAGGTCGAAGCCCTGGTGCACCGGGTGGGGCGGGCCGTGCCCGAGGCACGACTCTCCCTCCATCTCCACGGGACCACGGCCCAGGGGCTGGCTAACCTGGCGGCCGGCTACCGGGCCGGAGTACGGTTGTTCGACACGGCGGTCGGCGGTTTGGGGGGCTGTCCGTTTATTGCCCGGCCGGCCGGCAATGTGGCCACCGAGGAGGCGGTTCGTCTCTTGACAGAGATGGGCGCGACCACCGGCATCGATCGAAAGGGGCTACACAGGGTGGCACAGCGGCTGGCACTGTTCCTGGGCCGACGATTGGCAAGGGAGGAGACGGTGGGGAGCGACTGACCGCCAGGGTCACGGCACCACTTGACGGACACCCTCATTGCCCCTGGCCCGCAACGTTGGGCGCCGTTACGTGCCAGGGGTGCCCCGATGGACCGGAGGAGGAGGATCGGAGGGGCTTTGGAGGGCGAATTTCTTGATCCGGTAGCCCATCTGCCGCTGGGTCAGACCCAGTTCGCGGGCCGCCCGGGACTGCACCCAGCCGTTGCGGATCAGGGCGGACTCCACCTCTTCCCGCTCCAGGTCGCGCAGCGACTTCCTGACCTGCGGCTGATGATACGGCTGGGATTCCGGCCCCGAAGCCGGGGGAACCGCCGGCCGCAGGGCCGGCGGGATGGACCCCCGGTCTGGATTGAGCATATAGTCGGGCAGATCCTCGACCCGGAGCACCTCGCTGGTAACGAGGATCACCAGCCGCTCGACCAGGTTCTGCAACTCCCGCACATTGCCCGGCCAGTCGTATTCGGTGAGGAAATCGAGGAACTCCCTGGACATCCGCAGCGACTTCTCGTTGCGCTTGTTGCTGGAACGAAGGAAGTGATCCAGCAAGAGCGGGATGTCGTCGCGGCGTTTGCGCAGTGGCGGCAGGTGAAGCGGCACCACGTTGAGTCGGTAGTAGAGGTCGTTGCGGAACTGGCCGCGGATCACGGCCTGTTCGAGGTTGACGTTGGTGGCGGCGATGATGCGCACGTCGACGGTCTGGGTCCGCGAGGCCCCCAGCCGCTCGAACTGCTGCTCCTGGAGGACCCGCAACAGTTTGGCCTGGAGCGGCAGCGGCAGCTCGCCGATCTCGTCAAGGAAGATGGTGCCGCCATCGGCCTGTTCGAACCGGCCGATCCGGGCCACCACCGCACCGGTGAAGGCGCCCTTCTCGTGGCCGAACAGCTCGCTCTCCAGGAGATTTTCGGGCAAGGCCGCGCAGTTCACCTTGATGAACGGCCTGTCTTTCCTCGGACTGGCATCGTGCACCGCCCGCGCCACCAACTCCTTGCCGGTTCCCGATTCCCCCAGCAGGAGGACCGTGGCGTTGGACGGCGCAACCCGCTCGATGTTCCAGTAGACCTCCTGCATGGCCTTGGATTGGCCAATGATCTGGTGGCGGTGATAGCGGCCGTGCAGCTTCTCCTTGAGGCTCAGGTTTTCCTGCACCAACTGCTCCCGGTCCTTGTGGATGGCCCGGTGCAGACTGAGGAACTGGGCGATCAGGGCGGCCAGCACGGTGAGGAAGCGTACGTCCTCCTCGAAGGAAATCTCCGGGCCGAACAACCGGTCGACACTGAGCACGCCCACCGTGGTGCCGCTGAGGGTCACCGGCACGCCGATGAAGGAGATGGTGGCCTTGGATACCTTGGTTCGGGCCCCGGTGCGGTTGAGAAACAAGGGCTCGCTGTGGACATCGGGGACCACGCAGGGCAAGGCGGTGGTGAAGATCTGACCGTAAATCCCCTCACCCAACCCATAGACCCCCCGCTGCTCCTCCTCGACGCTCAGGCCGTAGGAGGCGCGGATCACCAGATGTTGACCGGACTCGTCGAGCAGCGCCAGGGTGGCCCGCTCCATGCGCAGCGCATCGTGCAGCACCTTGAGGATCGACGCCAGGGTGGTATCCAGATGGACAGCGGCGCCGATCAGGTTGACGATCTTATAGAGGGCCTGCACCTCAAGGGCTGAAGTGATCGGCACTTTCAACGACTCATCCACGGACATCTTCCTCTTTCTCCCTTGCATCCAGCCATCACAACGATGCTGGCCTTCAATCCTCCTTGCTTTTTGCAATAAACGGTCCACCCTTCACAAACCCGCCAACCGAGCCGACCAGACCACCCGGACAATCAGGGCAACATATTGACTAAACTATAGAAATCCTACACCCCTCCGCCCACCCCCCTGCCCTCCCCGCCAAACACTTCTGTTCAAAATTGCAAATATGTTCTTTTTATTCTGACATAAATGAACAACTTTTCCCTGCCTCTCCCATTTTGGGAGGCGTGACAAAACCTCCGGCCCGACCATCCGGTCCACCTTTGCCCGCCCCGACCAGGTTGCGACAATTCTGTCGACCATGCACCGAATTGTCGTGTTCGCGACATTCCTGCACAGACCGCCCCGCCCGTCCCGGAACCAGTCTCAGACAAACAAACAAAACAAAACCTTGAAAACATAGCACAAAATACAAGCTCATCCTGTTGGCACACCCCTTGCCATAAGGAAGGCAACCGGAGGACGCAGGAAGTTTCCCAAGAACATCGACGGCTGCCCAGGTACCCACACAACCTTGTGAATAGAAACAATCAGGAAGGAGACACACCCCTGAGAAAAGTAGCAATCTACGGCAAAGGCGGAATCGGCAAATCCACCACCACCCAAAACACAGTCGCCGGCCTGGTCGAAATGGGCCGCAAGGTCATGGTGGTCGGCTGCGACCCCAAGGCCGACTCCACCCGTTTGCTCCTGGGCGGCCTGGCCCAGAAATCGGTCCTCGACACCCTGCGTGAGGAAGGCGAGGACGTGGAACTCGACGATATCCGCAAGGAAGGATACGGCGGCACCTGGTGCGTTGAATCCGGCGGACCGGAACCCGGCGTCGGCTGCGCCGGCCGCGGCATCATCACCTCGATCAACATGCTTGAGCAACTGGGGGCCTACGATGAGTCCGAAGGGCTGGACTACGCCTTCTACGACGTCCTCGGCGACGTTGTCTGCGGCGGTTTCGCCATGCCCATCCGCGACGGCAAGGCCGAGGAGATCTACATCGTCTGCTCCGGCGAAATGATGGCCATGTACGCGGCCAACAACATCTGCAAGGGTATCGTCAAGTTCGCCCAATCGGGCAACGTCCGCCTGGGTGGCCTGATCTGCAACTCCCGGAACGTGGACAACGAAAAAGAGATGATCGAGGAGTTGGCCAAGAAACTGGGAACCCAACTGATCTACTTCGTGCCCCGTGACAATGACGTCCAGCGGGCGGAAATCAACCGCCAGACGGTGATCGAGTGGAACCCGAAGGTCAAGCAGGCTGACGCCTATCGCGGCCTGGCCAAGGCCATCGACGAGAACCAGATGTTCGTCATTCCCAAACCCCTGGCCATCGAGGAACTTGAGCAGCTGCTGTTGGACTACGGCCTGATGGAAGCATAAAAGGTAATCAGGTTGTTTAGACTGTAGTCTGAGGCTTTTGCAAAAAGACGGTTGAGTCATTCCCGAGGTAGTCATCGGGAATCCAGTCCTGGAAAAATCAATGAGTTCTGGATTCCCGCTTTCGCGGGAATGACGAAAAAAACTCGTCAGCAGTTCATTTTGCAAAAGG
>JAUWAH010000034.1 GCA_030602145.1 Desulfobulbus sp. | reverse complement strand
GCCGGCCAGTTCCACCGGCTTACCCAGGTTGCGAACCGCTCCCTCCTCGCGGACATCGTACTGGTCGCCCTTGGTGACCACCAGGTCGCCCTGGTCGTTGGCGCGGACATCGAGACAGGCGATGATCCGCTTGGCCAGCTCGGTGGTCTGCGGACAGGCCGCCGGGCGAATGGCCTGGCGGTTGCCGGCGAGGAAGTTTTCCAGCAGTTTGAGCCCGGCCCGGCCGCTCTTTTCCGGATGGAACTGGGTGGCCACCATGGCCCCCTTCTGGATGGCGCTGACGAACTCGTAGCCGTAATCGGTGGTGGTGAGGATGTCGTCGCCGGTGGCCGGGGCCACATGGTACGAGTGGACGAAGTAGAACTTTTCGTTGCCGGTGAGCCCCTTGAAGAGCGGCGAGGCCTGATGAGCCTTGATGCCGTTCCAGCCGATGTGCGGTATGGCCAGGTCGCAGGTGAACCGCTGCACCCGGCCGGGGAGCAGGCCCAGTCCCGGTTCTTCGGGGGCCTCCTCGCTCGACTCGAACAGGGCCTGCAGGGCGACGCAGATGCCGAAGAAGGGTTTGCCGGAATGCAGGTAGCGGAGCAATGGCTCGCGCAATCCTTTTTCCCGCAGGGTGTGCATCAGGGCGCCGAAGTTGCCGACACCGGGGAAGATCAGCCGCTCGGCCCGGTCGATATCGGTGGAGCTGCTGACCAGGGAGACGGTCTCGCCGAGCCGTTCGATGGCGTTGATCACCGAACGAACGTTGCCGGCGCCGTAATCAAGCAGGGTAATCATGGTTTTTTTGCTCGGATGCTTGCAAGGAGGGTGTGGAAACGGTACAAGGTCCTGCCGGCAGAAGCGTGCGCCGTGGGCGCCAACCAGGCCCAACGGGCCGAGCCATCCGGCCGGAAAGGCTGATTTGTAGAGCAGTTTCCGGCACAAGTCAAGTTCAATCCCAACGACCATGCAAGCCATTCTCCTGGCCGCCGGGTACGGTACCCGACTGCGGCCCTACACCGACATCCGTCCCAAGCCGCTCTTCCCGGTGGTCAACCAACCGCTGCTCCACCGATTGCTCGACCAGCTCCGCGCCCACGATTGCCGGCTGGTGGTGGTCAACTGCCACCACCTGGCCCAGCAGGTCAGGGCGGCGCTGGCCCCGTGGCCGGGGGTGATCATCCAGGAGGAGCCGGTGATCCTCGGCACCGGCGGCAGCCTCCGCCTGGCCCTGGAGCAGTTGGACAACGATCCGGTACTGGTGATGAACGGCGACCTGTACCACGAGATCGACCTGGAGTGGGTCTATCACCGCCACCTGCTCTCGAAAAACGACGTCACTCTGGCCCTGCACGATCTGCCCCGCTTCAACAAGGTTGGCGTCGAGGGTGATCGGGTGCGGGGCTTCGACGGAGGCGGAGACGGTCATCTGGCCTTCACCGGCATCCAGGTGGTCGATCCGGAGGCGATCGAGCGAATTCCATTCGGCCGGTTCCACCACATCATCGATCTGTATCGGCAACTGGCCGTGGAGGGGCGGATCGGTTTCTGCCGGGTTGACGGCGCCCTCTGGCGGGACATCGGCACACCCATGGACTACCTCGATCTGCACCGGGAGCTGCTCGCCGGTCGAACAGACTGGTTGATCGACCCGACCGCCCGGATTGAGGCCGGCGTGATCCTGGAGGGATGGGGCTGCATCGGGGCGGGTGCGGTGATCGGTGCGGGCGCCAGCCTGTGCCGATCGGTGGTCTGGGATGGGGCCGAGGTGGTTCCGGGTGCTGTTTGCATCGACCGGATCGTCACCGGCCATGCCGAGGTCGATGGGCAGGCAGTGTCGCCACAGCCGGAGGGCCAACAATGAACACCGACCGGCTCATTGCCCTGGCCGGTCGGCTCCTCGGTGCTGCGCCTGAGGAGTGGAACGGGGCGAACGTTCGGGTGCAGGTCCTGGTGCCCGACGGGTCCAGCCGGCGTTTCTATCAGTTGTGCGGGCCAAAGCTGGCGGTGATTGCGGTGCTGCCCCCGGAGGGTGAGCCGCGCGGCCACGACGAGGCCCTGGCCTTCATCCGCATCGGCCGTCATCTCCACCGTGCCGGCGCCGCCGTGCCGGCGATGCATGGTTTTGATCCGGACACCGGCCTGGTGCTCTGCGAAGATCTGGGGGACCGGCGCCTGTTCGAGCAGGTCCGGGAGCAGGGGATCGATCGAGCCGTGGTGCTGTACGAGCAGACCGTGCGGCAACTGGCGCGGATGCAGGTGCGGGGGGCGGCGGGTTTCGATCCGGCCTGGTGCTGGGACACGCCCCGGTATGACCGGCAATTGATGATCGAGCGCGAATCCGGCTATTTTCTCCGGGCCTGCTGCACCGACCTGCTGGGGCTTGATTTCGACCGCGCCGCGGTGGCCGCCGACTGCGAACGGCTGGCCGGGGAGGCGGCCCGCGCCCCGGCCGGGTTTTTCCTCCACCGCGATGTCCAGTGCCGCAACGTCATGGTCGTCGACGGCCGGATCCGGTTTATCGATTTTCAGGGTGGCCGTCTCGGGCCGTTGGGCTACGATCTGGCCTCGCTGCTGCTTGATCCCTATGCCGGGTTGCCCGAACCCGTGCAGGACCATCTCCTCGCAGTCTATCTCGATGCCCTGCGGGAAGAGCTGCCCTACGATCCGGATCGGTTCCGCTCCGAATACCTGCACCTGGCCCTGCAACGCAATCTCCAGATCCTGGGGGCATTCGCCTTCTTAAGCCAGGTGCGCGGCAAGCCGTTTTTCGCCCGCTACCTCGAACCGGCCCTGGTTTCGCTGGGCGGCCTGCTTGCCAAACCCGAGGCCGCCGGGTATGCTGCCCTACGCCGCCTCACCGATCAATGCCGCCAGGAGATTGCCCGACGATCATGAAGACCGAAAACACCACCCTGGTCGCCCTCATCGGCCGCCCCAACGTGGGCAAGTCCACCCTGTTCAACCGGTTGACCCGCCGCCGCGACGCCCTGGTCGACCCGACGCCTGGCGTGACCCGCGACCGCCATTATGCGCAGGTGAGCTGGGAGGAGCATCCCTTTGTCCTGGTGGATACCGGCGGCATTGACAACGAGGACGACACCATCGTCAACCATATCCGCCATCAGGCCCTGTTGGCCGTCGAGGAGGCGGATGTCATTTTCTTTCTCATGGACGGCCGCGAGGGGTTGACCCCGAGCGATATTGAAATCGTCGATCTGCTCCGCCGCACCGACAAGAAGGTCTTTTTCATCGTCAACAAGATCGACAGCCCGGAGATCGAAGACACCCTGATCACCCCCTTCTGGGAATTGGGGGTCGAGTCGCTGTGGGCGCTGTCCGCCGACCATGGCTACGGGGTCGACACCCTGATGGAGGCGCTGCTGCCCCATCTGGAACGAACCGATGCGGTCGACCTGCCGGACAACACCATGCGGGTAGCCTTCCTCGGCCGCCCCAATGTCGGCAAGTCGTCGATGATCAACGCCATCATCGGCCAGGAGCGGATGGTGGTCTCCGAAATCGCCGGCACCACCCGCGATTCGATCGATACCCTGGTGAGCCGCGATCCCTATACCTATCTGCTCATCGATACCGCCGGCATCCGCCGCAAGGGCAAGACCACCGACAAGCTGGAGAAGTTCTCCATTCTCAAGGCGCTCAAGGCCCTTGGGCGCTGCGACATCGCCTTGGTGCTCATCGACGCCGAAGAGGGCATCACCGAGCAGGATACCAAGGTGATCGGCTATACCCAGGATCAGGGCAGGGCGCTGATCATCCTCATCAACAAGTGGGATTTGATCAAGGACGACAAAAAGCGGCAGGAGCAGCTCCTGCAGGAGGTGCGGATGGCGGTCAAGTTCATTCCCTTCGCGCCGGTGCTCAAGGTTTCCGCCCTGACCGGCACCGGGATCAAGCGTCTCTTTCCCGAAATCGGCAAGGTGCATCGCCAGTTCCACCAGCGGTTCCCCACCGCCGCCCTCAACCGGTTGCTGGCCGAGGCCGTGGCCAGACACGAGCCGCCCTACTTCCACGGCCGTCGCCTCAAGTTTTTCTATACCGCCCAACTGGGCACCGCACCGCCGCTGTTCGCCGTGGTCGCCAGTGACCCCAAGGGGATCCATTTATCCTATCAGAGCTACCTGACCAACTGCTTCCGGGAGGGCTTGGGACTCGACAGGGTGCCGGTCCGCCTGCTGTTCCGCGAACGGAGCGGCCGCAAGAAGTAGAGACAGGGTCGTTTGCCGCCTCGCCTGCCCGGGCGGCCGTTGACTTTCATCGCTTGCTCTTTATAGTTGACACATGGTAGGGACGCCGTCCTGTCGATGTGTCAGGCCGGTCCTGGCTGTGCTGCCCGGGTCCGCAAGAGGACCCGCGGCGCGGTCGGATTCGTTCACCAAGGCGATCGGGGAGGACACTCTATGCGGTGTGGGTCATGGTGCCGGTACGCTGTCGGCCTTTTTCTGGTGATGCTGGTGACTGCGCTCACCGGCTGGAGTGATCAGGGGGGCGGGGTGACTGTCCTGCGGGTCGACGGTCCGATCGGACCGGCCACTGCCGATTACATCCACAGGGGGCTCAAGCATGCCGCCGCATCGAACGGCGGTCTGGTGGTGATCGAGATCGACACCCCGGGCGGCCTTGATACCTCGATGCGGACCATCATCAAGGATATCCTTGCCTCGACCGTTCCCGTGGCCACCTTTGTCGCTCCGGAGGGAGCCCGGGCGGCCAGCGCAGGGACTTACATTCTCTATGCCAGTCATATCGCCGCCATGGCACCGGCAACCAACCTGGGCGCCGCCACACCGGTGGCCATAGGTATCGGCGGCAGTCAGCCCGAGAAGCCGGGCGCCGAACCCGAAACCGGTCGGCCCTCGGCTGGTGCGACCGACGGCAAGAAGGAACAGGCCGCCGGAGGCAAGGAAGAGGAGAAACCGCAGCCCGCCAAGGCGGCCAAACCGGCGGGCGGCGATGCCATGACCGCCAAGGCGCTCGAGGATGCCACCGCCTATATCCGCAGCCTGGCCCAACTTCGCGGCCGCGATGTCGATTTCGCCGTGCGGGCGGTCCGCGATGCTGCCAGCCTGTCGGCGGAGGAAGCCCTGGCCCGGAAGGTGATCGATGTGATGGCTGTTGACCTGTCCTCCCTGCTTGCCCAGATCGATGGCCGCGAGGTGACCGTGGCTGGCGGCAAGAAGACATTGGCCACCGCCGGGGCCGCGGTGGAGCGGGTTGAACCCGACTGGCGCAACCGCATCCTGGCGACCCTGGCCAATCCCCAGGTCGCCCTTGTCCTGATGATGATCGGCATCTACGGCCTGTTCTTCGAATTCACCTCGCCGGGTTTCGGCGTGCCGGGCGTGGCCGGGGCGATTTCCCTGCTGGTGGCCTTGTACGCCTTTCAACTGCTGCCGGTGAATTGGGCCGGGGTGCTGCTCCTGGCGGTCGGGGCCGGCATGATGCTGGCCGAGGCGTTCATCCCCAGTTTCGGCGCCCTGGGTATCGGCGGCATCATCGCCTTCGTGGTCGGCGGGCTGTTTCTGATGGATACCGAGGCCCCCGGATTCGGGGTGCCGCTGGCCCTGATCATCGGCCTGGCTTTTGCCAGCGGTGCCATCCTGCTGGCCATCGGCACCTTTGCCGCCCGCAGTGTCCGGCGGCCGGTGGTGAGCGGCCGCGAGACACTTTCCGGCGCCCCGGCCACAGTCATCGGCCAGACCGAGGACGGGCAATGGTGGGTGCTGCTCCAAGGCGAGCGCTGGCGGGCCCGTTCCGAGACGCCGCTCAAACCGGGTGACCGTGTCCGGGTCGACCATGTCGACGGCCTCACCGTGGACGTGTCGCCCTCATCCGACCCTTCAACCCCCAGGAGGACTCCATGATCTTCAATATGCAACTGAGTTTCGCCCCCTTCCTGATCCTGCTGGTCTTCATCATTTTCGCCTCGATCAAGATCCTCCGGGAGTACGAGCGCGGGGTCATTTTTCTGCTCGGCCGTTTCTGGAAGGTCAAGGGCCCGGGGTTGGTGATCGTCATTCCCGGCATCCAGCAGATCGTCAAGGTGGATCTGCGGGTGGTGACCATGGACGTGCCGCCCCAGGACGTGATCTCCAAGGACAACGTCTCGGTGCAGGTCAACGCCATCGTCTTTTTCCGGGTGGTGGACCCGGAAAAGGCGATCATCCAGGTGGAAAATTTCCTGGTCGCCACCAGCCAACTGGCCCAGACCACCCTGCGGGCGGTACTCGGCAAGCATGAGTTGGACGAGATGCTGGTGGAGCGGGAGCGACTCAACCTCGATGTGCAGCAGATCCTGGATGCCCAGACCGACTCCTGGGGAATCAAGGTGACCAACGTCGAGATCAAGCACATCGACCTCAACGAAACCATGATCCGGGCGATTGCACGCCAGGCCGAGGCCGAACGGGAGCGTCGCGCCAAGATCATCCACGCCGAGGGTGAGAAGCAGGCGGCGGAAACCCTGCGGGAGGCGGCGGAAATGCTGGCCCGGGAACCGGCTGCCATGCAGTTGCGCTACTTGCAGACCCTCACCCAGGTGGCCGGTGACAAGACTTCGACCCTGGTCTTTCCGGTGCCGGTGGAGATGATTGGCAACCTGATGGGTCGGGGTGGAAACGGTTCGGCCGCCAACCCCACCACCGGCCCTGAACGGTGAGCGGCCGGCGCCGCCGCCGTTAGGGTCGGTGGGGCCAGGTCGAGTAGGGGACCGTACAGAGGGCGGCGTTGCTGTAGCGGGGATCAGCGGTGACCTCCTGGCCGATCCACTCGGGTCGGACAAAGGGTTGATCCTCCGATTCCAGTTCGATTTCGGCCACGATCAGGCCGGCGTTGACGCCGAAAAACTCGTCGACCTCCCAAATGTCCCCCTGGATATCGATGGTGGAGCGGCGCTTTTCGATCTGCGGCTGCGGACAGAGGGTGTCCAGCATCTCACGGGCCTCAACCAGCGGAATCTCATACTCGTATTCGCTTCGGGTTGCGCCCCGCGTGGCCCCCTTGACGGTGAGAAAGCCACGATCACCGGCGATCCGGACCCGCACGGTTCGCTCCCGGCTGGCGCAGAGGTATCCCTGGCGGTATTCGACCGCCGGGGCCAGTTCGCGCCAGCCGTCGCCGACGACGAGGAATTTGCGTTCGATTTCTTGGGGCATGTGGCCTCCTGAGCAGATCAAGGGCGGCTGGAACGGCCGGGGCCGATTCCCGCCTGAAACGGTCAACAGGGTAGCCGGTTTCGCCGCCATCGGCAATCGTTGCCTCACAGCGGACCCTTGTCATCGGGCCTGCCCGGGAATCAGGCCAACCGGCAGGGCCGGACCAGGTCGGCGGCCATGGTACACAGTGAAAGGGGGGCGTGCCGACATGGTGCCACCGCTGGATTTTTTGCAGGCTTCCTTGCCTGGCATGGTTTTTAACATTTTGATTTAGTTTGTTTTAATTCAAGTCTGTCCAGTGCCTAGACGCTGATCTGTGCTTGACACCACCACCGCCTCCTGGTATCACAGAGCAGAATTTTATCCGATTGACAGGAGAGGAAGTGTCCATGGGGGTGCGGTCGCTGAAGCACATTTTTTTGCTGGTGATCATGGCGTGGTTCGCGTCGCCACTGCATGCCGAGGATACCGTGCTCAGCACCATCCGGGAGGCAACCAGGCAGTATCAGGCCGGCGACTACACCGGGGCAGCCTCCAATCTCGATTACGCCGCCCAGTTGGTCCGTCAGCAGAAGAGCGAGCGGATGAAGTCCCTGTTGCCCCAGCCGCTGCCCGGATGGGAAGGCCAGGAGGCCAGTGCCCAGGCGCTGGGCGCGGCCATTCTCGGCGGTGGGGTCACCGTCAGCCGTGATTACAGGAAAGCGGGAGCGAACGTCAGCGTCGAAATCGTCTCCGATTCACCGGTTTTGCAGTCGGTGCTGATGATGGTCAATAATCCCATGTTCGCCGGCGCCGGAGGTGTCAAGCTGGAAACCCTTAAAGGGCAGCGGGCAGTCATCAAGTACGATGCCGGTAAAAAGAGCGGAGAAGTCTATGTGGTGGTGGCTTCCCGTTTCGTGGTCACCATCAAGGGACGGCCTGCAACCCGGGAAGACCTGATCGCCTACGCTGAGGCCATCGATTACCGGGCCCTGGAAAAGAACTGAGCCGCACGGCGGCGAACGAGCAGTTTGTCCCGGCAGCGAGAAAAACCATGGCCTTGCGGAGAGTGCCGGCGAGGTTTTTTCCGTGCGAGGATGGTTTCCCCTGTTACCCCTGGTAAAGAATTGGCCTTCTTCCGGTAACAGGGGTTTTTTATATGATGGATTGGCGAAAAGTCGGAAAACGGCTCTTTTGTCATTTCGAGTGTAGCGAGAAATCTCCGGAATACTAGAGAGATTTCTCGTCGCTGCGCTCCTCGAAATGACAGAAAGCCACTTTTTGCGAGACCATCTTCTATGAGAATGGTGGTTCCGGCGGCAGTGGTATGCCGGCGGCAGACCTTTCACTGTTCGCAGTGGCTGGCCAATTGTGTCCGGCCATGCTGGTTAGTGCCAGGCAACCCGAGGTGCATCCATGGCCGCAGACGAGAAAAATCGGCAGTCGCCCCGGCATGAAGTGACCGATGAGGCCATTTTCAAGGTCGCCAAGGAGATCGTGGTCAAGTTCATTGAGGTGGGACGGTTGACCCCTTCCGCGTTTGAGGAGACCTTCGATCGGGTCTACAAGGCCATCGAACGGACGGTGCGCTCCAAATGAGCGGGCTGGTGCTCGATCCGGCCCTGAACGTCGCCCCGGTCTCCCCCCGCCACATCCATCTGATCGGTATCTGCGGCACCGGCATGGCCGCCCTGGCTGCCATGCTTCTCCAGCAGGGGTTCACGGTCACCGGCTCGGACCAGAACGTCTATCCGCCGATGTCCGACTTCCTCGCCGCCCTGGGCATCGAGGTGATGACCGGGTATGCGGCCGCCAACCTGGCCGCCCGGCCCGATCTGGTGATCGTCGGCAACGTGGTGCGGGCGACCAATCCCGAGGCCATCGAACTCGGCCGACTGCGGTTGCCCTACCTGTCCATGCCCCAGGCTCTGGGCCACTTTTTCCTCGAAGGCAAACGCTCCCTGGTGGTGGCCGGCACCCACGGCAAAACCACCACCTCCTCGCTGTTGGCCACCACCCTGCACCGCATCGGCGCCACTCCGGGATTCATGATCGGTGGCCTGGTTGAGGCCTTTGGCCGTAACGCCCAGGTCAGCGACGGTCCCTTCTTCGTGGTCGAGGGTGACGAATACGACACCGCTTTCTTCAACAAGGTATCGAAATTCCAGCACTACCGGCCCCATTGCGCCATCCTCACCTCTGTGGAGTTCGACCACGCCGACATCTTTGCCGATTTGGCCGCCATCAAGGCCGCCTTTGCCGAATTCGTCGGCCGCATTCCCCCGGAAGGGGTGTTGGTGGCCCATGTCGACGATCCGGTGGTGGCCGAGGTAGCCGGTGCAGCCGGCTGTCCGGTGATCGGCTATGGGGTGGGTTCGGACTGCGAATGGCGCTTGGCCGATTTCACCGCCCGGGGATTGGCCAGCGAATGGACGGTGATCCATCGGGGCGAGACCATGGGGCGCTGCCGTCTCCCCATGCCGGGACACCACAACGCCCTCAACAGTCTGGCAGTGATCGCCCTGCTCACCCATCTCGGTTTCGATTTCGAGGCCGTGGTAGCCGGCCTGGCCACTTTCGAAGGGGTCAAGCGGCGTCAGCAGATCCGGGGCGTGGTCCGCGGCGTGACCGTCCTCGACGATTTTGCCCATCACCCCACCGCGGTCCGCGAAACCCTGGCCGCCCTGCGACTGGCCTGGCCGAACAACCGGTTGATCGCGGTGTTCGAGCCGCGCACCAACTCCAGTCGCCGGGCCGTGTTCCAGGAGGACTACACCCGTGTGTTCGCCGCCGCCGACCGGGTCCTCATCCGCGAGCATGTGCCGCTGGATACCGTGCCCGCCGCCGACCAGTTTTCCTCCGGCCGGCTGGCGACCGATCTCCGCGACCAAGGGATCGCGGCCCGGGTCTATGTTGACACCGAGGCCATCCTCGCCGACCTGGCCCATTCCTGCGGCGACGGCGACGTGGTGGCCATCCTCTCCAACGGCGGCTTCGACAACATCCACGACCGTCTTCTGAGCCTGCTGGCGCAAGCTGCTTGACACCGCTAGCCGGTCGATATACCTTCCAGTCCTTCGCCGGCCGGGACGGCTGATCGAGCCGTCTTTCTTTTTCGCGTTCCCACAAGGAGTTGAGCCTATGAACATTGCCGTGCTGCGTGAAACCCATCCCGGCGAGAGTCGGGTGCCAATGATCCCTGCCAGCGTCGATCGTCTGGTCAAGCTGGGAGCCGAAGTGGTGGTCGAGGCGGGGCTCGGGGCATCCTGCCGGTTCGCCGATGCGGCCTATGAGGCTGTCGGCGCCGTGGTGTCGGGGCAGCGTCAAGCGATACTGGCCGGGGCCGATATGGTCCTGCGTCTGCGCAAGCCGCCGCTGGCCGAGATCCCCCTGATGCGAAGGGGTGCCATCCACATCAGCTACCTCGATCCGTTCAACGAGCCGGAGTTGGTCGATGCGCTGCTGGCAGCCGGCATCAGCGGTGTCAGCCTGGAAATGATCCCCCGCACCACCCTGGCCCAGAAGATGGATGTGCTCAGTTCCCAGGCCAATCTGGCCGGTTACGTCTCGGTGCTGGTCGGTGCTGCCCACCTCGATCGGATCCTGCCGATGATGACCACCCCGGCCGGGACCATCAAGCCGGCCAAGGTGTTCATCATCGGGGTCGGCGTGGCCGGCTTGCAGGCCATCGCCACC
>JAUWAH010000140.1 GCA_030602145.1 Desulfobulbus sp. | reverse complement strand
GTGCAAGAGGCCCCTGTTATTGTTGAACAAGGCGGAGCATCCATCGTTTGATGGCGTTCTTGCCAAATCGGAGCGGATTGAAGCGGACCGGTGTCAAAGTCTCCGGCACGGCAAAGGCAGGCTGCACCACCAGGGATCCGGGCTGGCTCAGGGGAAAGACCAGGTCCTCCATCCTGGTGCCGGCGATTGCCGCCCGATCGGCAGCACACCAGAGCGGCACCAGGCGGGGGTCAACCCCCAGCACGGCGAGAAGCGCCGTATCCACGGCCACCGGATTGACACCGGCGGCAAGGATGCCCAACGGATGGGGCTCGCCATGGATGGGCCCGGTCTCGTGCATGGCCACTATGCCGTCCACCACGGTGCACCCCGGGGGCAGCACCTTCAGCAGATCCACCAACAGGTCGGCAAATCTGCCGTCAGCACCTCCGTGAACCATGTGCCACCAGGGTTTGTGGAAGCCGACAAGACATCCGAACAGATTTTTGACCGCTAAGGTCAAGCGCATCTGCGAATGGGCTTTAACCTTGGGCAGGTTGACGAGCAGGTCGCATTCCAGGGCTGCGGTGGCCAGTGCCGCTCGTTGACCGCAGGGCAGCATCATCTCCGTGACATGCCGGAACTCCACCGTTGACACAGCCAACCTCTCCAACTCCGGCAGCACGCCTATGGCGCGCAGCACGGAACGAGCCGAACCAAAGGAGGGAGAGTCGCCGACGGTTACCCGGGCTCCCATGTCGAGAAACCAACGGGCGACGGCTGCGATGAACCGGCCGTCGGTACAGGCCAACCGTCCGTTGCGGGCGGTTATCAGATTCGGCTTCAAGAGAATCTGCTGACCGCGAAGGTTTCCCGGTCGAACCGGAGCGAGCAATGCATCGATTGCCGTATTCAATACCATTTTTTCGTAGCTGGATTGTGCCGACAAGGCAACAGCAGTGCCGTTCAGGTGCATGGCTCAAAAAAAACCGGCTTAACCCACAAGGAGTCAAGCCGGAAAAGGAGAGAAGAGATGAAGAATTACTCTTTCTATAGCATGCCTCGTGCCATGTTACCACACAAGACACAAAAAGATACAATTCTCGTTATTTCAAGTCTATAAGTGCAAACAAATCGCCACCGCCTCCATACCACAATCAGGTCGGGTAAAAATTATTGCACCGTTTACAGCTCCTCGCGGGAAGAAAAAAAAATAATGGTATAATTTTAAAATGTTACCTGATTATTTTAATTTATACGGAAAACAAAAATTTTCACTCCATCGTAGGAAGTTTTACCCGGTTACCCCATGCGGCCACGAATTTCGAGCGGAATAATCCGCACCCGCAAGACCCCTTCCTGCTGAGCTATCTTGGCGTGCACCTCATCCGGCACCGGCCCGGCACAGTCGATAATGTTGTAACCGACTGTACCGTTGCTCTTGTTGTTGTAATTCATGATATTGATCTTCTCGTCGCCGAGGATATTACTGATTATACCGATCATGCCCGGCTGGTCCCGGTTGATGACCGTCAGGCGGGTGTGCACATCGACGGTGGGAATAGTCTCGATGTTGGGAAAGTTGACGCTGTGAACGATGTTGCCGAACTCCAGGTAATTCTTCAGTTCCTTCACCGCCATGGTGGCGCAGTTCTCCTCGGACTCGGAGGTGGAGGCACCGAGGTGCGGAGTCAGCAGGATTTTCTCGTGGCCGAGAAAATTGACCGAAGGAAAGTCGGAAATGTGACCGCGCAGCTTGCCGTTGGCCAGTGCCGCCAGAACAGCGTCTTCATCGACAATCGGTCCGCGGGCATAGTTGATCAGCACAGCCCCTTCCTTGACAAACTCCAGAAAGTCTTTGTCGGTGACGTAGTTGCGGGTGTTTTTGTTGAGCGGCATGTGGATGGAAATGAAATCGGCATCGCTCAGGGCTTCCTTGCGGGAGCGCGTCAGGACGACATCGGGGGCCAGATGGTGGATATTGTCCAGAGCAGGAAAGGGGTCAAAACCAAGGACCCGCAAGCCGTGCTGTAGGCCGGCATTGGCAACACCGACCCCGATCTTGCCCAGGCCGAACACCGCCATGGTCTTGCCGGCCATCTCCTCGCCCTTGAACTTTTTCTTCCGGGCCTCTACCTCACGATTGATCTCCTCGTCGTTCATGCCGGTCAGCCCCTGGCAAAACTCGATGGACTTCTCAACATTGCGCAACCAGATGCCCAGTGAGGTGTAGACCAGTTCGACCACCGCATTGGCGTTGGCGCCCGGTGTGTTGAAGACACAGATGCCCTTTTCAGTGGCCTCGTCCACAGGGATGTTATTGACCCCAGCTCCGGCTCGCGCTATCGCCAGCAGGCCGGGAAAGGCAGAGATGTCCACCTTGGAACTGCGCACGACGATCCCTTCCGGATTCTCTTCATCGGCGTTGACGGCAAACCGCTCGCTGAACAGCTTCAGCCCTTCCTTGGCAATCGCGTTGATGGTTTTGATTCTGAATTGTTTCATGTTTTCGTCCTTATTGAAAATGACATACAAGTATTCTGGCATGAGGAGCAGACCATGCGAACCGCTCTTCTCCGACATGGGTCGAACACCAGCAACACCGCTTCGATGGCAACAAAATGGCAAACGAGGATGTCTGGAGAACGGAGTATGGAACCCTGCCGTCGGCTAAGGTTCTATGAAAAGCGGCACAACGTAAAGCAAACCACTTTGTTTTGTCAAGCAAAATGGCGGATTACGGTCCCAGGCAAGCAACAGGGAGGATTTCTCAGCCATGTGGAGACGGACTGTTGCTTCCATCCTGAAATCAAGCCAAGGCGTGCAGCAACCGAATTGCCTGCCTGGTGCTGCGCACATCATGCACCCTGAGGAAATCGACTCCCTGCCGGGCGCACAATGCCGAAATCAGCGCGGTCGCTCCATCGCGTTCGGCGGGGAGAATATCAAGCAATTGACCAAGAAAGGATTTACGGGAATGACCGATCAAGACCTCACAGCCATGCTGTTTGAAGGAGGGGATATTCCTGAGAATGGTCAGGTTATGGTCGAGGGTCTTGCCGAAGCCGATGCCGGGGTCGACGATGATCCGGGAGCGTTCGATTCCTTCGCGTTCCAGCCATTCGATCCGTCCGGCCAGAAACGTGTTGATTTCGCCCACCACATCCTCGTATCGGGGATTGACCTGCATGGTGCAGGGGGTCCCCTGCATGTGCATGATCACCACCGGTCCATCGAAGGAACAGGCCACCTCGATCATTGCCGCATCGTGGCGCAGGGCCGAGATGTCGTTGATCATATTCGCCCCGGCATCGATGGCCGCCCGTGCCACCGTCGCCTTGGTGGTGTCGATGGAGATGGGAATTGCGCTGCGTTGCCTGATTTTCCTGATGGCAGGAATGACCCGGTCCATCTCTTCCTCGGCACTCACCGGCTCGGCAAAGGGTCGGGTCGATTCGCCACCGACATCGATAATGTCGGCACCGTCTGCCAAGAGTTGATCGATGCGGGCCTCACAGGTTGCCTCGCCGGTCCAGCGGCCGCCATCGGAAAAGGAGTCGGGGGTGACGTTGAGAATGCCCATGATCCGGACTCGGTATTCCATGGCGGCCCCTTCTAATTGATAGTCTTGTAACAAGTGGATGTATGTCATTTCGAGGAGCGCAGAAACAAGAGATTTCTTTATTATTCCAGAGAATTCTCGCTCCGCTCGAAATGACAAAAAAACCGTTTTCCGACTCTTTTCCAATCTACCACGATTCACCAATATGACTTTGAACCAGCTTGGCCGGCACCACGAACTGTGAAAGGTCCGAACTCCGGCATGGCCCCGTCTCGGAACCAGCACATTCCAATAAAAAAAGGTGGATCGCCTTCACTACTTGAAGACAATCCACCTTGACAGAACCGGCTGGACGATTCAGGCCGCCGCTGTTTCCGTACTTTCTTCGGCAACAGCCTCGCTCTTGGCACCGCCGCGATGTTCGGCGATGATCCGGTCCAGATCGTCGAGGACGATGGTTTCCCGTTCAAGCAGCTCATCGGCAATGGCCTTGAGGATGTCCATGTTGTCTTGAAGCAGGCGGGTCACCTTGTCGTTGGCCTCGACAATAAGCTGTCTGACGGCGGCATCGATCTTTTGGGCGGTCTGTTCGCTGTAATCGCGATGTTGGGCGATCTCCCGGCCGAGAAAGATGTGCTCCTCCCTCTTGCCGTAGGCCAGGGGGCCCAACTCTTCGCTCATTCCCCACTCGCAGACCATCTTGCGGGCCAATTCGCTGGCCCGTTCGATGTCGTTGCCGGCACCGGTGGTGATCTCATTGAAGACCAGCTTCTCCGCCACCCGGCCGCCGAAGAGGATGGCGATGGAATTAAGCAGAAACCCTCGGGCATGCGTGTATTTTTCATCCATGGGCAACTGCATGGTCAGGCCGAGGGCCCGGCCGCGGGGGATGATGGTCACCTTGTGGATCGGATCCGTGCCGGGCAACAACCGGGCCACCAGGGCGTGGCCGGCCTCGTGATAGGCGGTGATTTCCTTTTCACGGGGGCTGATGATCATGGATTTGCGTTCTGCGCCCATCAACACCTTGTCCTTGGCCCGTTCCAGCATGGCGGCGTCCACCTCGTCCTTGCTTTCGCGCGCCGCCATCAGAGCGGCCTCATTGACCAGGTTTTCAAGGTCAGCTCCCGAAAAACCGGGGGTCCCGCGGGCAATCACCGCCATGTCGACATCGGCGGCCAATTTAGTCTTCTTGCCGTAAATCTCCAGGATCATCTCCCGTCCCTTCACATCCGGAACTGGCACCACCACCTGCCGATCGAAACGACCCGGCCGCAGCAGGGCGGGGTCAAGCACATCGGGTCGGTTGGTGGCGGCGATAATGATGACGCCGTCGTTGCCCTCAAAGCCGTCCATCTCCACCAGCAACTGATTGAGGGTCTGCTCGCGTTCGTCATGACCGCCGCCGAGACCGGCGCCCCGATGCCGTCCGACCGCGTCGATCTCGTCGATAAAAATGATGCATGGTGCATTTTTCTTGCCCTGGCCGAACAGATCACGCACCCGCGAGGCGCCGACCCCGACAAACATCTCAACAAAATCGGAACCGGAGATGGTGAAAAAAGGAACCCCGGCCTCGCCGGCGATGGCGCGGGCCAACAGTGTCTTGCCGGTTCCCGGGGGGCCGGCCAGGAGCACACCTTTTGGAATGCGCCCGCCAAGCTTGGTGAATTTCTGCGGATCACGGAGGAAATCTATAATTTCCTCAAGCTCTGCCTTGGCCTCATCAATGCCGGCCACATCCTTGAACGTGACCTTGACCTCACCCTCGGCCTGCAACTTGGCCCGGGTCTTGCCGAAGGACAATGCCCCGCCTTTGCCGCCCATCTGCATCTGGCGCATGAAGAAAATCCACACCCCGATCAAGAGCAGCATGGGAAACCAGGAAATGAAGACGGTGAGATACCAGGGTGTTTCCTCGGGTTTCTTCACCTGGATATCGACATCGGATTCCCGCAGCATGGGAATGAGGCCGGCGTCGTCGGGGGCGACGGTCTTGAAGGGGCGGCCGTCCTTGCCGATACCGGTGATTTCGGTTCCCTGGATACTGACCTTGTGCACCGCGCCACTTTCGACGCTGCCCCAGAATTCGCTGTAGGTAATCGAATTGCTTTGACTTTGCGGCTTGTTGAACAGCTGGAACAGCAGAATCATCGTCAGACCGATGACCAACCACATACTGAGATTTTTATAAAATGTATTCAAACAGTTATCTCCACATCATCGTCGTTGCGACCAAGCGGCGGACTCCCGGGACCGCACTCTCTCATCCGCCAGTATACATATGTGTGCACTCTAACATCGATTTTCCTTCAGTCAATGAACTTTGCATATTCCTGAATGGTCTTGACCCCCACTTCCTTGTGGCGCATCGATTCCATGGCTTGGGTCATGGCCAGGCCGCCGGTGATGGTGGTGGTATAGGGGATATGGTAATCAAGGGCCGCCCGGCGGATGATATAGGAGTCCTCGGTGGTCCGATTGCCGGCCGAGGTATTGAGAATCCATTGAACCTGACCGTCCTGGATCTTGTCGAGGATGTGGGGGCGCCCTTGGGAAATCTTGTTGACCTCGGTGCAGGCTATGCCGGCCTCCATCAACTTGGCGGCGGTTCCCCGGGTGGCCAGAATGGCATACCCCAACTCGTCGAGTTTCTTGGCCACGGCAAGGACGGCATCCTTGTCGCCATGCCGGACACTGACAAAGACCGTGCCCTTTTCGGGCAACTGGGCGCTGGTGGCCATTTGCGACTTGGCCAGGGCCAAACCCAGGTCGTCGTCGATGCCCATGACCTCACCGGTGGACTTCATTTCCGGACCCAGGAGGGTGTCGACGTTCTGGAATCGATCAAAGGGAAAGACCGCTTCCTTGACCGCCCAATGGGGCATCGTTTTTTCCTTGGTGAAACCAAGCTCTTCCAACCCCATCCCCAGCATCACCTTGGTGGCGATCTTGGCCAGCGGCACGCCGGTGGCTTTGGAGACAAAGGGGACGGTCCGCGAAG
>JAUWAH010000259.1 GCA_030602145.1 Desulfobulbus sp. | reverse complement strand
GGTAGTATTGAGTATGATCCATTTGAGCCTTTTCTTTTTGATATTATTGAGGATTTTCGCAAATCCAATGTATCAGAAAGCAAAAGGCTTTTCACGTTAAAACGACATTATTTCAAGAGGTTGGCTTTCGATTCTTTCGTGTCAAGGCCAACCCCGAAACTTGAGTCAAGAGGAACACAATGAAGGTAGGTATCATCGGTTTACCGCAAACGGGCAAGAAGACCCTCTTCCAAGTGCTGACCGGCAGCGAGGTGCAGGAGGCCGGCGGGCCGCCGAAACCGATTCCCGGCACGGCGGATATCGTCGATCAACGGTTCGACCGGTTGGTGGCCCTTTATCAGCCGAAGAAAGAGACCAGAGCCCGCATCGATCTGGTGCTTCTGCCCAAGATGGAACAAGAGGCGATCGCCAAGGGAGACATCTTCCGCGATATCAGCGATGTCGATGTGCTCTGCCATGTGGTGCGCGCCTTTGCCGACGAATCGATCTACCATGCGGCGGGCTCAGTCGATCCGCTGCGCGACATGGAAGCGGTCAACGGCGAGTTGCTGCTCCATGATCAGGTCTTTCTGGAAAAGCGGATCGAACGGCTGGAGGCGGGTCTGAAGAAGATCAAAGATGAACGGCAGAGCAAGGAGCTTGATCTGCTCAGGAGGATGCAGTCCCACCTGGAGGGCGAGCAGCCGCTACGCCTCATGGAGTTGAGCGGCGAGGAAGAGTTGTACGTTCGCAGCTATCCCCTGATCACCCGCAAGGAAATGATCCTGGCCTTCAATGTCGATGAGGACCATCTGGGCGATGTTGCCCTGCTCGATCAGGTCCGCGATCTCTGCGCCACCGGCAAGATGGAGGCCATGACGGTCTGTGCCAAGGTGGAGGCGGAGATCGCTCTGCTGGATACCGAGGAGGAGCGACAGGAGTTCCGGGGCGACCTCGGCATCGAGGAGCCGGCGCTGGAGGTCCTGGCGGCGCTTTGCCTCAAGGCGCTGGGGCGGATCTCCTTTTTCACCGTCGGCAAGGATGAGGTGCGCCAGTGGCTGGTCCGGGTCAACGCGCCGGCTCCGGTGGCCGCCGGCGTCATCCATACCGACCTGCAGAAGGGATTCATCCGGGCGGAGGTGATGCGCTACGATGAGCTGATCGCCCATGGCAGCGAGGCCGAACTGAAGAAAGCCGGCAAGTTGTACGTCCAGGGCAAGGACTACATTGTCGCCGACGGCGATATCCTCAATATCCGTTTCAACGTCTAGCCATTTTCAACGGACGACCCGGTGGGCGGTTGAGGGGATGCCTCCCGGCCGATCTTCTTTTTGATGTCGACGATCGGGGTCCCGTCCAGGATGTCCAGCCCCGAAACCTCCAGGCAGTTGTCGTGGACTGCCAGCACCCGCACTTCGGAAATCGCGATCGGGTTCGGTCGATCCGGGCTGCGGGTGGCAAAGACACCGTGCAATCCACGGGAACGATCACCGCGGGGATAGACCTTGAGGATGGTGCGATCGGCGCGGTCCAACCAGAACAGCACGACGATGGTTTGGCCAGCCACGATGCCATCCAGCCCGTCCAGAAAGGCGGGGTCAATCTCCAGCACTCCTTTGCGATCCGAAATGTCGTAATTCTTGGGCGCATCGTCCCGATCGGCAATATCGCCGTGGACAACACCGATGACCTGCAGGGTGGGTCGATTCATAACGGTTGCTCCGTGGACGTTAATTGCCGGCGGCGAGGCGTTCCATGGCGGCGAGCGCCCTGACCCGCTTGCAGGTTTCCTGCAGGTCGATGGTCAGCACCTGCCGGTCGTGGACCACTATCCGGCCATTGACAACGACCGTGCGGACACTGGTACCGGCCTGGTTGTATACCAGCAGGCGGAGACTGTGAAAGGGCTGGAAATGGGGGTGGTGGAGATCGACAAGGATCAGGTCGGCAGGCGCACCCGGGGAGAGTGTCCCCAGGCCCGCCGGCAGACCCAGGGCCTCGGCGCCGCCATGGGTGGCCATGGCCAGCAGGCTGGAGGCCGGCACCACGGTGGGGTCGCAGGGGTCGACCTTGTGGATTTTGCCGGCAAAGTCCATCTCCCGGAACAGATCCAGGCTGTTGTTGGAGGCGGCGGAATCGGTGCCGAGGGCCACCCGCAGACCACGGGCGAGCATGGCGGCCAGCGGCGCCCGGCCCGAGGCCAGCTTGGCGTTGGACTGCGGGCAGGTGACCACCGCGGTGCCATGGGCGGCGAGCAGGTCGAGGTCATGGTCGTCGACCCAGACACAGTGCACGCAGATTGTGTCCCGGTCGAGCAGATCCAGGGCGGCCAGGTGGGCGATGGCTGAATCCGCCAGCGGCGAGGCGATCTGGCCGACCTCGGCCCTGGTTTCGGCTGCATGGATGAACAGCGGCGCCTGCATGGTGGTGGTCAACTCCTTGGCCCGGCGGAGAGTATGGTTGGCGCAGGTGTAGGCGGAATGGACAAAGACCGCCGGGGTGACCAGCGGCTCGCGGCCCTGCCAGCGCTCAAGGAATCGGGCCGCCACCTCGATGTTCCGGCTCGGATCCTCCGCTCCCGGGGCGGGATAATCGATGACCGCCTGCGCCGCCAGGCAGCGCAGACCCGTTTCGGCGCAGGCCCGCGCCACCTCGTCTTCATGAAAATAGCCATCCGCCACCGTGGTGGTGCCGCTGAGCAGCATCTCGGCGGCGGCCAGCTTGGCGCACCAGTACACCATCTCCGGGTTGACCGCACGGGATTCGGCTGGAAAGATATGCCCCTGCAGCCAGGTCATCAGGTCGAGGTCGTCGGCCAGGCCCCTGAACAGGGTCATCGGGGCATGGCAATGACCGTTGACCAGGCCGGGCATGGCCAGGTGGCCACGACCGTCAATGATCGTCCGGGCGTGGAGACTCGGGCACCGGGTCATGGGGCCGGCCTGGAGAATCCTGCCGGAATCGACGGCCACAAATCCCGGTTCGATCGGCGGACCACCGCCGGGGACGGCGAGCACCGCGCATCCGGTGATCAACAGGTCGATGTTCATAACTGGTTGCACCTGAAGTTGGAGATGGTATATCTCTGGAGCTTGGCGGATCGAGGCGACGGACCACTATACCCGAAATAACGGCGGCGGCAAGAACGGGACGAGGCGACGATCCGAACAGGAAGCGAGGAGGCCGCACCATGGCATCACGGAAGAAAACAGTGTTCATCGGCCAGCTGCAGGAAGGCCAGCAGGTTCAGGAAGTGTTTCTGGTGGCGAAAAAGGCCGTCGCCGAAACCAAGGCCGGCAAACCCTACCTGGCCCTGGTGCTCATGGACCGGACCGGCGACATCGAAGCCCGGATCTGGGACAATGCCCTCCAACTCGAGGCCCAGGTCGAAGAGGGCGGCTTTGCGTTGGTGCAGGCGGTGGCCAGGTCGTTTCGGGACCAGATGCAGTTAGGCGTAACCGGTGTGCAGCGGGTGGACGAGGCAACGGTTGACATGGCCGATTTCATGCCGGCCAGTCCGAGGCCGGCGGTCGACATGGTCGCCGAACTGGAGGCGGTGATCGCCGCAATCGACGATCCGCCGCTGCGCAGCCTGCTGCAGTGTATTTTCTCCGGCGAAACCCTGGCCCGGTTCCAGCGCGCTCCGGCGGCCAAGAAGCTCCACCATGCCTACCTCGGCGGCCTGATCGAACACACCCTGTCGGTGGTCGGCATGGCGAAGAAGGCGGCGACCCACTATCCCTTCATCGACCGGGACATGCTCGTCGCCGGCGCCCTCCTGCACGACCTGGCCAAGATCGAGGAGTTCGACTTCTCCCGGCCGCCCTTCGGTTATACCGATCGGGGACGGCTGGTCGGCCATCTGGTCCTCGGGGTGGACCTGGTCCGCCAGGCCGCCAGCAGGGTGGAGGGACTCAGTGCCGATCAGGTCGACCGGCTGCTGCACATCATCCTCAGCCATCACGGCCAGTACGGGTACGGTTCGCCGGTGCTGCCGATGACGCCGGAGGCCATCCTGCTCCATCATCTCGACGATATCGATGCCAAGATGCAGTTTTTGGACAGCCAGGGCAGAAAGATGAGCGGCGACGGCTGGCAATGGACCGACTACCAGCGTCACCTGGAACGCTACCTGTACCTGCGCGCCACCGGCGAAGACGCCGACGTCGACGGATCGGAAACCATGGGCGAGCCCGATGCACAGGAGCCGCCACCGCCAATGGCCGCCGCCCCGTCCCCGGCTCCGAACCGGCCGAAGAAGGTGGCCAGCCACCGCCAGCGGACCCTGTTCTGAGCATGGCCTTTTCCGCCATCCTCGGCCAGACCAAGGCCCTCACCCTCCTCCATCGTGCCGTGGAAAGCGGCCGCCTGGCCCACGCCTATCTGTTTGCCGGCCCGGACGGAGTGGGCAAGACCACCGCCGCCCTCGACCTGGCCGCGGTGCTGCTCTGCCGCCAGCCGCAGGGGGGGCGGCCCTGTGATCACTGTCCGGCCTGCGTCAAGTTCCGATCCGGTAATCACCCCGACCTGATGCGGGTGCAGCCGGAAGGCGCGGCGATTAAAATCGATCAGATCCGGACCCTGAAAAAGGCACTCACCTTTGCCCCCTTCGAGAGTCGGCTGCGGGTCGTGCTGCTGGAAGAGGTCCAGACCATGCGCAGGGA
>JAUWAH010000171.1 GCA_030602145.1 Desulfobulbus sp. | reverse complement strand
CCGTACTTGCCGTACAGTTCATGGCCGACCCAGCACGACTCCCAGATATCGACGCAGCCGGCGCCGACCAGAAACTCGGTCTGGGGTCCGCCGTTGACCTCGATCAGGTGCAGGCCGCGCTTCTGCTGGCGGATCAGTTCGAAGATGACGGCAAAGGGCCGCCGCCAGATGGTGAAACCGGAAAAGGTGAGGCTGGAGCCGTTTTTAACCAATTCGGCCGCCTGCTGCAGGGTGATGCGTTTGTCCGTGCTCATGCGTTCCTCCTTGCGGTTCAGGCCGACAGTTCCCGGAGAATCTCGCGGGAAATGATCAGGCGTTGGATTTCACTGGTGCCCTCATAGATGGTGGTGATGCGCACATCGCGGGCGTAGCGTTCGATGGGAAAATCCTGGGTATAGCCGTAGCCGCCCAGCATCTGCAGGGCGTTGTAGCAAGCCCGGTTGGCACTCTCGGTGGCATACATCTTGGCCATGGAAGCCTCCTTGGCAAAGGGCTTTCCCTGCTCCTTGCGGAAGGCGGCGTTCATCAGCAGCAGCCGGGCCGCCTCCAACTCGGTGTAGGAATCGGCGATCATCCACTGAATTGCCTGGAAATTGCTGATCTTCTGGCAAAATTGTTGACGTTCGCTGGCGTAGCGGGTGGCGTGGTCCATGGCCGCAAGGCCAATGCCCAAGCCCAGCGAGCCGATGCCGATCCGGCCGCCGGCCAGTTCGGCCACAGCGATGCGGAAGCCGTCGTTGAGCTTGCCCATCAGGGCCGAGGTCGGGATGCGGCAGTTGTCGAAGACCAGCTCATTGGTGGCCGAGGCATGCTGGCCCATCTTGTGCTCTTCCTTGCCGATGGTCAGGCCCGGTGTGCCGGCCTCGACCAGAAAGCAACTGATACCCTTGCCCCGCGGCGCCTCCTTGTCGGTCACCGCCCAGACGACGAACACCCCGGCATAAGGGGCGCTGGTGATGAAGATCTTGGAGCCGTTCAAGACATAGAAATCGCCGTCCTTGGTTGCCGTGGTGCACATCCCCGACGGATCGGAACCGGCGCAGTTCTCGGTCAGGCCGAAGGAACCGGCGGCATACTCGCCCGAACAGATTTTGGGGATATAGTGTTTTTTCTGGTCCTCGCTGCCGATGGCCTGGATTACCTCGCAGACCATGTTGTTCACCGACACCGTCACCGCCGTCGAGGCGCAGGCCCGGGCTATCTCGGTCATGGCAAGGCTGAAGGCGATCACCCCCGCCTCGGAGCCGCCGTACTCCTCCCGGACATTGAGGCCCATGAACCCAAGCTCGGCCAGCTTCTTCAGGCCGGCCAGCAGGGTTTCACGGTCCTTCTCCTGGTCGAGCTTGGCGGCCACCGGTTCCAGTTCGGCTTTGGCAAAATCGCGGGCCGTCTCCTGGATCAGTTTTTGTTCTTCGGTTAAATCAAGATTCATACCCACTCCTTCTTGTTATCGTGTCACATCGTGCTTGTGTGTGTACTCCGGGATCGCTCATCGTCTCCGATGTGCCGCCATGCCAGCCTGCGCACAGGAGGCTGGCATGGTCCGGCCGAACCGTTCTTTCCCTAAACGTTGCTGGTTCCGGCTCCGTTGCCATGCCGGAGCACAGCCCATTTATTGATCGTTGTCGCAGGCCAATGCAGGCCAGCCATGCTGGTTATTCCCTGGCAGCGGGCGGCTTGGTGAAGAAGGCGATGGCCAGGGCGACAAGACAGGAAATACCGCCGATGAGAAACGCTGTCTTGAAGTCGCCGGTGGCATCCTTGGCCATGCCGGCGACACTCGGTGCACCGATGGCCGAGGTGCTGAAGGCCAGAAGCAGCAGACCATAGTTCATACCGAGGTTCTTGGGGCCGAAGAAGTCTGCGGTGGTGGCCGGCATGGTCCCAAGGATGCCGCCGTAACAGAAGGCAACGATGCCGATACCCACCAGGGAGGCAATCCCCGTCAACTGATTGAGAAACAGCATGGTCGTGCCTGAAATGCAGAGGATAACCATGATGGTCTTCAGGCGGCCCAGCTTGTCGGAGGTTGCACCCCAGATGAACCGGCCGGCGGCATTGCCGATGGAAATCAGCATGATCGCCGAGGTGGCGATCGTGTCGGAAAGCCCTGCCTGGGCGGCAAGAATTTTACCGAAAGGAATGACCATCAGTCCGGACATGGTCCCGATCAGCAGGATGATGGCCAAGGCATAGAACTGCGGTGTCATCAGCATGACAGAGGGAGGATAGTTTCTCACCGTGGCGGCGGCGGAGCCTGCTGCCGGCGGGGTCCAACCGACAGGCTTATAATTCTCCGGTGGATTTTTCAGAAAAAAGGCGGAACCGACAACCAGGAGACCGAACAGGATCCCCATGATGGAAAAGGTGCCCAAGACGCCGTATCCGGTGACCAGCCCCTTGGCGATCGGAGTGAAGACCAGCCCGCCGGCCCCCAGCGAGCTGACCACCAGGCCGGTGATCATGCCTTTTTTGTCGGGATACCATCGGGACAGGCAGGCGATGATCGGGGTGTAGATCATGCCCACCCCAAAGCCCATCATGGCGCCATAGGACAACCAAAGAAGCCAGATCCGGTCGGCATTGATCAGACTGGCGAGGTAGACGCCGCCGCCGATCAGGAGGCCACCGACGGCCGTTACCTCCCGAGGTCCGAACTTGTCGACGATGCGCCCACCGACAACGGTGCCCAATCCGAATATTCCCAGGGTCAACGAAAAGGTGAATGCCGTCGACGCCTGCGACCACGAAAACATTTTGACCAGCGGCCCTTGAAAGACGCCCCAGATATACACGGCGCCCGAACACAGCATCACCAGCATACCGGCGGCAAGGATCAGTACACGATTGCCTGTCGATTCCATAGAATTCTTCTCTCCTTTCCCTTGATAATTCGTGTTGATTCGTTGTTTCCGCACCAAGGCGGAACCCGTAGTTCTCCTTCCTCCTCAAAGACGACGTGGCAGGCCGGGTTATTTGAGCCTGCCGCCGGGTTCTCTCCCTCCTCTGTTGGCTGTTGTTGATGCACCGCGTCCCATCCGGACGCTGGTCGTTCTCCTGTGGGCCGGAACGGCAGCAAAGAAATCTCTCCGCGAGAGAGGCCCCTTGTGTTCTCCTTACTGCCATCCCGGCCCGGGGAGATTATTTCACCCCGGTTTCGCTTTCCGCCTGCCGGCAAGAACGAGCGATTTCGGAGAATCTATCGTTTGACGATCATGGCCACCGCTTCGCCGCCGCCCAGGCACAGTGACACCAGGCCGCGCTTGGCATCCCGGCGAACCATTTCGTGCAGCAGGGTCACCAGCAGCCGGCAACCGCTGGCGCCGATGGGATGCCCCAGGGCGACGCTGCCGCCGTTGACGTTGACCTTGGCCGGATCGAGTTCCAACGTTTTCATGGCCGCCACGGTGGAACCGCTGAAAGCCTCGTTGATCTCATAGAGATCGATATCTTCCTTGGCCAATCCCTCTTTGGCCAGACATTTGGGCACGGCCCAGATCGGGGCCACCAGCACATACTTCATGTCGATGCCGTAGGAAGCCTGGGCGCCGATGGTGGCCATGATTGTGCAGCCCAGTGCCTCGGCCTTCTCCCGGCTCATCACCACCACGGCGGCGGCGCCGTCGGAAATGATCGAGGCGTTACCGGCGGTGGTCACTCCGCCCTGTTTGAAGGCGGGCTTCATGGTGGCCAACTGCTCATAGGTGGTCTCCTGGACGCACTCATCCTGCCGGAATATTTTTGGCTCTCCCTTGCGCTGGGGGATCTGGACGGCCATGATCTCTTCCTCGAATCGGCCGGCCGCCTGGGCGGTCAGGGTGCGGCGGTAGGATTCGGCGGCGTAGCGATCCTGATCCTCGCGGCTGACCTGGTAGCGCTCCGAACAGAGTTCGTTGGAGATGCCCATGTGAAAATCGTTGACGATGTCCCATAAACCGTCATGGACCATGTGGTCGTGCATGGTGGCATCGCCCATCCGGTAGCCGAAACGGGCTTTTTTGAGGAAATAGGGGGCCATGCTCATGTTTTCCATGCCCCCGGCCACCACCACTTCGGCATCGCCGGTCTGCACGGCCTGGGCGGCCAGCATCACCGCCTTGAGCCCGGAGCCGCAGACCTTGTTGACGGTGATGGCCTCGATCTCCCAGGGCATGCCGGCCTGGATGGCTGCCTGCTTGGCCGGGTTCTGGCCGTAGCCGCAGGGCAGGACCATACCCATGATCGCCTCGTTGACTTCCTCCTTGGCGATGCCCGCCCTCCGGATGGCCTCCTCGATGACCAGTCCACCCAGCTTGGTGGCGCCCATGGCGGCCAGGGTACCGTTGAAACTCCCCAGGGGGGTTCTGACTGCACTGACAATAACTGCCTCTCGCATGGTGTTCTCCTTCTCTGCGATGTGATTGTCTCAAATAAAAAGCATGGCTGGTCCGAATTGGCCGGCCACAAGAAACATTGAAAGGGCTGCCCGCCGCTCCGTGGAGGGCTTTATCTTCCCGGATCCACCGGTTTGCGTTTTTCCACGTAGGCTACGATTCCCTCCCGCCATTCGTCGGTGGCAACCAGGTTGTCGAAGCAGCGCGATTCGAGGGCAATGGCCGCCTTCATATCCAGGCGTACACCGCCGTTGACGGCCAATTTGATCGCCTCGATCGCCTGGGGCGGTCTCCCGGCGATTTTCGCGGCCAGTTGCATGGCCTCGTCGAGCAACGAACCGGCGGCGACCACCCTGTTGACCAGGCCGAGCCGCTGGGCCTCCAGGGCGTCGATATGATCGCCGGTGAAGAGCAACTCCTTGGCCCTGGTCATACCGATGAGCCGCGGCAGCCGCTGGGTGCCGCCCCCGGCGGGAATCATGCCGATTTTAATTTCCGGCTGCCCGAAGGTGGCATTGGCGGCAGCAATCCGCAGGTCGCAGGCCAGGGTCAACTCGCATCCGCCGCCCAGGGCCAGCCCGCCGACGGCGGCGATCACCGGTCTTTCCAGATCCTCCACCAGGTCGAACACCGCCCGGGCATCCCTGAAAAACAGCCGGATTTCCGCTGCGGTCGCCAACTCATTGATTTCACTGATGTCGAATCCGGCGGAAAAACAGTGTTCGCCGCCGGTCAGCACCAGGGCTCGCACCGACTCATCCCGCTCGATCTCTTCCAGGGCCGTGCGCATTTCACGCAGCACGAGGCTGTTGATGGTGTGCAGGCTGGCTGGCCGATGCAGGGTAAGGAGGGCAACCTTGTCCTCCTTCTGCAAGCGAATGGTTTTGTATTTCATGTCCGCGCCTCTCGTGCGTGCCCACGGAGCGGTTCGTGCAACCTGCTGCGGTGCCGGTGGCGGGAATGGATCCTGGCGGTGTTGCGCAACCAGGTGGCAGACCGGGTGGGTCGCACTCTCGCCAGGCTATTGCACGCCCCGTACCAACCGGCACTAGACATCTTATCTCATTGATATATGGTCACTTCACGGAAAAGGAATCCCCTGTGCCTCGTCAGCCGGTGCAGCATATGCTGCATCAACCGCAAAGTGACCGGGGGCTCTTTGGAGGAAAAGAAGCAAAGAATGCCGTGGAAAGGTCCTGTTGAGCACCATGAAGCATATCCTGCACGGACTGCACGGCATGAAACACGGATGGCATCTGTCTGCTCGGTCGGGGGGAGGGGAGGGGCTCAGCGGTTCTGGTCTATCTCAATGCCGTGTTTTTCGATGCGATAGATGAGCGTCGGCCGGGAAATGCCGAGCAGCTTGGCAGCGCGGCTTTTGTTGGCGCCGCTCATCTCCAGCGCCTGAACGATCAGGTCGCGGATCAACTGGTCGAGTTGGATGCCCTCCGGCGGGATGCGCAGTCCCGCCGTCTCGCCGTCCTGGCCATTCTGACCGGGGGCAACGAGAAAGG
>JAUWAH010000351.1 GCA_030602145.1 Desulfobulbus sp. | reverse complement strand
GGCGAAGCCTGGTCAATTTATTATGCTGAAGGCAACGGAAACCGGGGAGCGCATTCCCCTGACCATGGCCGATACCAACCCCGAGGCTGGCACCGTCACGGTGATTTTCATGGTGGTGGGCAAGTCCACCGCCATTTTCGCCGGGTTGAAGGAAGGGGAGGCCTACACCGACCTGATCGGCCCTCTCGGTCGCCCCACGGATATCGAGAAAGTCGGCCACGTGGTCTGCGTGGGCGGTGGGACCGGCATCGCCGTGCTCCATCCCATCGCCCGGGCCATGAAGCAGATCGGCAACCGGGTCACCACCATCCTGGGCGCCCGCAGCGCCAATTTTCTCATCCTGCAGGATAAGATGCGCGATCTTTCCGATACCTTCATTGCCATGAGCGATGACGGTTCGACCGGGCGCAAAGGATTTGTCACCGACGCGCTCAAGGAGATTCTCGCCACGGACAAACCGGATTTGGTGGTGGCGATTGGGCCGGTTCCCATGATGAAGGCCGTTAGTGAGGTTACCCGCCCCGACGCCATCCATACCATGGTGAGCCTGAATCCGGTCATGGTCGATGGGACCGGCATGTGCGGCGGTTGTCGGGTAACCATCGGTCAAGAGATCAAATTTGCCTGTGTGGATGGGCCGGAATTCGACGGGCATAAGGTCGATTTCGACGGCTTGGCCAAACGCCTCAACGCATACAAGACAATCGAAACGGCTGCCATGAAGGATCATGCTTGCCGGATGGAAGAACAGGCAAAGAAATTGGAACAAGCATAAGGCGAGGTATAGGAACGCTATGCAGGAATCACACAAGACAGTCAAAGAACGGCAGGCCATGCCGGAACAACCGGCAGACATCCGCCGTCATAATTTTCTCGAGGTTCCCATTGGCTACACCGAGGCTCTGGCACAAGCCGAGGCCTCCCGCTGTATCCAATGCAAAACCCCCAAATGTGTGGAAGGGTGTCCGGTGGCGGTGCCCATCCCGCGCTTCATCCGTGCCATTGTCGAAGGCCGTTATGCCGAGGGTATCCGCATTATCTGGGAGAAGAACACCCTGCCCGCCGTGTGCGGCCGGGTCTGCCCGCAGGAGATCCAATGCGAAGGACAATGCGTCCTGGGCAAGAAAGGCAGTCCCGTCGCCATCGGTAATCTGGAGCGGTTTCTCGCCGATTGGGAACGTGCCAACGGGGATGGCTCTCTGCCGGAAAAATTTCCCGCCACGACCAAACGGGTCGCGGTTGTGGGCAGCGGTCCTTCCGGCCTGACCGTGGCCGCAGACCTCGTGCTCAAGGGGCACAATGTGACCCTGTTTGAGGCCTTCCATAAACCGGGTGGCGTTTTGATTTATGGTATTCCCGAATTCCGACTGCCCAAGGCCATTGTCGAGGCGGAAGTCCGGGTTCTGGAATGCCTCGGCGTGGAGATTGCCTGCAATACGGTCGTGGGGCGTGCCGTTGATGTCAGCGAACTGCTGGCGGAAGGATATGACGCGGTTTTCATTGGCGTAGGCGCTGGCCTGCCGCGGTTCATGAACATCCCTGGAGAAAACCTGATCGGGGTCTATTCGGCCAACGAATATCTTACCCGCGCCAATCTCATGAAGGCCTACGACCCCCAGTATGACACACCGCTGGTGCCCGGCAGCAATGTCGTGGTCGTGGGCGGCGGCAATGTGGCCATGGATGCGGCCCGCACCGCCCTGCGCATGGGTGCGGAATCGGTGAAAATCGTCTATCGCCGCTCCCGCGAGGAAATGCCGGCTCGGGTGGAAGAATCCCATCATGCCGAGCAGGAAGGGGTGGAATTTCTGCTCTTGTCCAACCCCTTGCGCTTCGACGGCACCAGCGACGGCCGTTTGACCTCCGTGACCTGCGAACGCATGACCCTGGGCGAACCGGACGCCTCCGGCCGACGCCGGCCGGTTCCTCTGGCCGGGTCCGAGTTCACCATGGAATGCGACCTTGCCATCATTGCCGTCGGATCGGGCGCCAATCCGTTGCTGACCAGTTCCGAACCCGGCATTCGCCTCAATCGCTGGGGCAATATCAATGCCGATCCGGCCACCGGCAAGACGACCATGCGCGGAGTCTGGGCTGGTGGCGATATCGTCACCGGCGCCGCCACCGTCATCCTGGCCATGGGCGCTGGAAGAAAAGCTGCCGACTCCATCCATGACTACCTGACGCGCGGCTGGTAAACAGTTCCAGCACAAGCCGTCGTCCAAAAAAAAGGGGCCGAACACCGCGATGCCATGCGGTGTTCGGCCCTTGCTGTTGGCCCAGGGGGATCAGGCCTTCTTCACCTTGGGGATGAAGATCTGGTCGGGATCGAGGACATCGTGGATGAAGTACAACTCCTCCTTGGTGGGCGGCGCGGTTTCGCCCTTGACCCGGGAGACGTCGAGATCGAACTGGCACAGGTCCTTGATCTCCGCCGGTGTTTTACCGGGATGACAGGTTTCAAGATACATGTGCCCGTCCTGCTCGTCGAAACGGAACACACCGGCGGTGGAGATCACCGCCGAGGGGCCGCCCCGGAAGGCAGCGCCGTAAAGGTCGCGGCGATGAACCCACTCGCCGCCCGGCCAGCGCTTCACCCGCCAGCCGGGGCTGGTGATGTAGCTGACATGTTCGACGAAACGCCGTTTCTCGTGCACCATGATGAACACCGTCCGCTTGGCGAACGAGTTGATGTCCGGGTTGCCGCCGCTGCCGGTGAGCCGCAGTTCCGGCTCGATGTAATTGCCGATGCAGGTGGTGTTGACGTTGCCATACTGATCGATCTCGGCGCCGCCCAGGTACCCCAGGTCGACATAACCGCGCTGGGCAATGGAGAAGGCGTCGTAGAGGCCCGAGGAGCGGGAGGCTCCTGATTCGCAGCGGGCGTCGCCCACCGAGGTGGGCAGTTCCGGCGGCCGGCCGTCAAGGGTGCCGGCCTCGAAGATCAATTTCAGGTTCGGGGCATGGGTCTTCTGGGCCAGCATGATGGCCACCATGGGCAGGCCGGTGCCGGCGAAGACGATCTCGTTGTCCTGGACTTCCCGTGAGGCGGCGCAACAGAGTAGATCAGCCAGGCCATATTCTTCGGGCGATGCGTAGTTGCTCATCGTCTCTCCTCCCATCTATTTGCGGGGTTTGTAGTTGAGGGCGGTGTTGGCCCGGAGGTTCAGCATGCGGGCCCAGCCCAGCTTCTCCAGGTAGCCGATGTGGTCGAGGCCGAAAATCCACTCCTTGGCAAAGGCATCGAACCCTTCCTGGGTGCGGGTGCCTGCGTAAAAGTCCTTGAGAAAGGCGCCGTCGACATCGTATTTGCCGAACATGCCGGTCGGGTGGGCACCGAAGGGGCATTCGAGGATGTAGTCGACCTCGAAGCTGGGGATGGTGTTGTGGTCGGCATCGCGGCGGAGGTAGGATTCGGGCACAATCTCCTCGGCCATGACGATGGTGATGTCGGCGGCCCGGGCCACCTCGGGATCGGAGTACAACTGGCCGCCGACCCGCACCGTACCCTCCTCGCCCACCTGCTGCACGCAGAGGATGGCCACGTCGACCTTTGCCGCCGGGATCAGCACCTGGGGACCGGCATCGAAAAAGGGATCGTCGGTGAAGATGTATTTATGCTTGGCAATCCGTTTGCCGTCGCGCTTGCCGGCCCGGCCGAGCATGTCGAACTCGGGGTTGTGGATGTCGGTGCCCAGCGAGGTCTGGGTGACCGC
>JAUWAH010000142.1 GCA_030602145.1 Desulfobulbus sp. | reverse complement strand
GGCCATCGTCCTGGTCGGCATCGGCATCATGGGGGACCTGACCGAATCACTGATCAAGCGGTCGGTCGGTGTCAAGGATTCGGGCACCATCCTGTTTGGCCATGGCGGGGTGCTTGATCGGATCGACAGTCTCCTGCTGACGGCACCGGTTCTTTTTTATCTGCTTCATTTCGGGATGATGTGATGAAGGCCCTGGCGCTGCTCGGATCGACCGGATCGATCGGCAAGAATGTGCTGGCCGTGGCGCGTCAGTTTCCGGACCGTTTTCGGGTTGTCGGCCTTTCCGCCGGCAGCAATGTCGAACTCCTGGCTGCACAAGTGATGGAGTTCAAACCGGAGTGCGTTGCCATCGGCAATCCCGACCTGGTGCCACTGCTGGCCGAACGGTTGCCGTCTTCCTACCGGGCCCGGATCGTTGCCGGCGTGGAGGGAAATTGCCAAGTGGCATCCCTGCCGGCGGCGGACATGGTGATTACGGCAGTGGTCGGATCGGTTGGTCTGTTGCCTGCCCTGGCCGCCATCCGGGCCGGCAAGGACATCGGTTTGGCCAACAAGGAAACACTGGTCATGGCCGGTCGGCTTATCATGGAGGCTGTCCGCGAACATCAGGTGCGGCTGCTGCCCATAGATTCAGAGCACAGCGCTATCTTTCAGGCCCTGGAAGCCGGTCGCCGGGAAGACGTGGCCCGGATCATCCTCACTGCCTCCGGTGGCCCGTTTCGCACTTGGACTCCGGAGGCGCTGGCCGCCGCCGTACCGGACGAGGCTCTGGCCCACCCCAACTGGACCATGGGGCGAAAGATATCCATAGACTCTGCCACCCTTATGAACAAGGGGCTTGAAGTGATCGAGGCCCGTTGGCTGTTCGACGTCAGCCCCGAGCAGATTGAGGTGGTGGTCCACCCCCAATCGATTGTCCATTCCCTGGTTGAATATAGGGATGGGTCGGTGGTGGCTCAGTTGGGCATACCGGACATGCGCATTCCCATCGCCTATGCTCTCTCCTATCCGCAACGCCTCGATTTGGGCTTGTCGCGGCTCAGTCTGGCCGGGTGCGGCGAACTGGCCTTCGAACAGCCGGATCACGATCGATTCCCCGCCCTGGGCATGGCCTACGCGGCACTGAATATGGGGGGGGTGAAGCCGGCGGCCCTCAATGCCGCCAACGAAGTCGCCGTGCAGGCCTTTCTTGACCGGAGGATTGGCTTCACCCGGATCGCGGCGGTCGTGGCAACAGCCATGCGGGAAACTGCGCAGGGCAACGAACGGGAGCTTGAAGCCATTCTGGGAGCGGACAGGGAAGCCCGTCTCGTTGCCGAACAGGCAATCCGGGCAGCTTGATCAAAGCAAGCCAGGCGCTCCTTTCTTTTTTCATCGATAGTTTTTTCTGGTGGCATGAATACTGTTTTGTCGTTTGTCATTGTTCTTGGCGTGCTCATTTTCGTGCATGAACTCGGTCATTTTCTCTTTGCCAAGTTCTGCGGCGTGCGGGTGTTGAAGTTTTCCCTTGGCTTCGGCAACAAGCTCATCAGCCGCAAGTGGGGGGAGACCGAGTATCTGATCAGCGCCTTTCCCCTGGGCGGATACGTCAAAATGTTCGGTGAGCAGCAGGGTGAAGAGATCAGCCCGGAAGATCAGCAACGATCCTTTTCCCATAAAACGGTCTGGCAGCGGTTCACCATCGTTTTTGGCGGCCCTCTCTTCAACCTGCTGTTTGCAGTGGTCCTCTTCTTCTTCATGTTCGCCCTGGCCGGCATTCCCGAACCGGTCGATTCCACCAAGATCGGCGAGGTTACCCCAGGGTCCGTGGCCGAGCAGGCCGGCATCCGGGCCGGGGACCTGGTCCGCTCGATGAACGGCAAGCCGACCACCTCCTGGTCCCATGTTTCCGAAGCCGTCAAAGAAAGTGGCGGCGAGGAAATGACCCTGGTGGTTGATCGCCGGGGAGAGGAACTGACCGTACGGGCTAAACCCACCATGCAGAAGGTCAAGAATCTTTTCGGCGAGGAAGTGGGCGAGCGGTATATGCTCGGTATCGTCCGCAGTGACGACATCCGGTACAGGACGGCCACCGTTGCCGAATCGATCGAAGCGGCCTGCATCCAAACCTGGAATCTCGGCTATCTGACGGTGATGGGGATTGTCAAGATGATCCAACAGGTCATTCCGGCCAGCGAACTGGGGGGACCAATCCGGATCGCCGAACTGGCCGGCCAGCAGATGGAGGCTGGCTGGATGAACCTGCTTTATTTCATGGGGCTGTTGAGTGTCAATCTCGGTATCCTCAACCTCTTGCCCGTACCAGTGCTCGACGGTGGCCACCTGGTGTTTCTCAGCCTTGAAGCTGTCCGGCGCAAGCCCCTGAGTGAACGGGCCATGGAAATCAGCCAGAAAGTCGGCATTGCCGTCCTCGGCACCTTGATGGTTTTTGTTTTTTATAACGATATTGTCCGATTGGTTAAAAGATGGCTGATGTCCTGATCCTGGCCATTGAAACCGCCAGCGGCTGCGGCGGCGTGGCTCTGACCCGGGGAACAACCGATGCGGGCAAGGTGCTGGCTGAATATACACTGCAACCGGAGACAACCCATGCACGGCAATTGCTGGGGTCGGTTGGTGCCCTGCTGGCGGCGACCAATATAGGTTGGAGCCAATTGGACGGTGTGGCCGTCAGCCAAGGACCGGGATCCTTCACCGGATTGCGGATCGGTCTGGCGGCGGCCCAGGGTATCGCCCTGGCGGCTGATCTGCCCCTGGTGATGGTCCCCACTCTGGATGGTCTGGCGGCACAGGTTCCGCCTGTCGACCTGTCCCTGTGCTGTCTGCTCGATGCACGCAAGCAACAGGTCTATGCTGCCTTGTACGGCCACGATGGCGCGCGATGGCAACGCACCAGTTCCCATCTGGTTGTCGGCCCGGAAGAACTGCTCCACCATATCCATGAACCCACTCTGCTGGTGGGCCCCGGTCTCAATGTCGCCCCCTCCCTTTTTGCCACCCATTCCCTGGTCCGGATGGCCCCTCGGGGGATGTTTCACCCCAGGGCTTCAGCCATCGGCCTGTGCGCAGCCCGCCTGGTGATGGACGGGACAGGTCAGGAAAGCCGGACACCTGTCCCCCTCTATGTTCGTGCTTCCGAGGCGGAACTCAACATGACCCGAATGGGTGCGAGGTGCGGGGCATGACCATTTTGCGAAGGGCCACCCGACAAATCCTGGTTGGTTCGGTGCCCGTTGGCGGCGGGGCGCCGATAACTGTCCAGTCAATGACCAACACCTCCACCGAGGATGTCGAGGCCACGGTTGGCCAGATTCAGGAACTGGAGGTGGCCGGGTGCGACATCATCCGGGTGGCGGTTCCGAGCATGGCCGCCGCCCGGGCTGTGGCCCGCATCCGGGAGCGGATCACCATTCCCCTCATAGCCGACATCCATTTCGATGCCCGCCTGGCGGTGGCCGCCATGGAGCATGGTGCCCAGGGTATCCGCATCAACCCGGGCAATATCGGTGGATCGGACAAGCTGGCTCGGGTGGTGGCCGCCGCCAAACAGCATCGGGTGCCGATCCGGGTGGGGGTCAATTCGGGGTCCATCGAGAAGGGATTGCTCTCCCGGTACGGCTATCCCAGCCCGGAGCGGCCGGATGCCCTGATCGCAAGTGCCCTTGACAATGTCCGCCTGGTGGAGAAGCATGCATTTTTCGACATGAAGATTTCCATCAAGTCGTCGGATACCCTGACCACCATCGCCGGGTATCGCCAGTTGGCGCAAAAAACCGACTATCCGCTCCACCTCGGCGTGACCGAGGCGGGCGGGCTCATTGCCGGCACGGTCAAGTCCAGCGTCGCCCTGGGGATATTGCTGGCTGAAGGGATCGGCGACACTTTCCGCATTTCTCTCACCCGGCCGCCGCTGGAGGAAATCCGGGTCGGATTCGAATTGCTGCGCGCTCTGCGTATTCGGGAACGGGGTCCCGAGTTGATCTCCTGCCCGACCTGCGGCCGAACCCGAATCGATCTGTTTGCCTTGGCGGAGAAGGTGGAACAGCACCTGCAGACCATGCAATCGCCCCTCAAGGTGGCGGTGATGGGCTGCGTGGTCAACGGCCCCGGCGAGGCCAGGGAGGCCGACATCGGCATTGCCGGCGGCCACGGGGTCGGGATTATCTTCAAGAAGGGCGAATTATACCGGAAGGTTGCGGAGGATGAACTGCTCCCGGTCTTCCTGGAAGAACTGAACAAACTGGAAGCCGAACGAAAGGCGGGCGCCTGAGTCGGCCGGCTATCCGCCGCCTGCTTGGATGCGCTCATGGAGAACTGTCATGCGCTACTCACAGATGTTGCTGCCCACCACCAAGGAAACCCCCTCGGAAGCCGATGTCGTCAGCCATCAGCTCCTGGTTCGGGGCGGGTTCATCCGCAAGCTGACTTCGGGCATGTACACCTTCCTGCCGTTGGGATTTCTTGCCCTGCAAAAGGTCATCGGCATTGTCCGCGAGGAAATGAACCGGGCCGGAGCCCAGGAAATCCTCATGCCCATGGTCCAGCCGGGCGATCTGTGGCAGGAGTCGGGCCGTTGGAAAAAGTACGGTCCGGAATTGCTCCGCTTCCGGGACCGGCATGATCGCGACTATTGTCTGGGGCCGACCCATGAGGAGGTGGTGACCGACATCGCCCGTCGGGAACTGCAATCCTACCGGCAACTGCCGATCAACCACTACCAGATCCAGACCAAATACCGGGACGAAATCCGGCCGCGATTTGGATTGATGCGCGTCCGCGAGTTTGTCATGAAGGACGCCTACTCCTTCGATGTCGACGATGCCGGCGCCTCCAACAGCTACGAGATCATGCGCCAGGCCTATTACCGTATCTTCGAGCGCTGCGGGCTCGAGTTCCGGGCGGTGGAGGCCGACAGCGGCGCCATCGGCGGCTCCTTTTCCCATGAGTTCATGGTGCTGGCCGAGACCGGCGAGGATACCCTGGTGATCTGTGATGCCTGCTCCTATGCCGCCAATGTCGAGAAGGCAGCCATACCGCCGATGGGACCGCCCGCTACGACGGTTGCTCTGGCGGACATGGTCAAGGTGGCCACACCGGGTCTCAAGCAGGTCGACAAGGTGGCCGCATTCCTGCAGGTCCAGCCCGCCGATCTGGTCAAGACCATGATCTACTTGGCCGATGGCGAGCCGGTGGCAGCCCTGGTGCGCGGCGACCGCGAAGTCCAGTCGGTCAAGTTGAAGAACCTGTTGGCGGCCGATGATATCGAGCCGTTGAACGAGGAGCAGGTCTGGCAGCAGACCCGCCTGCCGGTCGGCTATCTGGGTCCCCTGGGGTTGGATATCAAGGTGGTGGCCGACCAGGAGGTGATGCACATGGTCAACGCCGTGGCCGGAGCCAACGAAAAGGGCTTCCACTGCACCGGTGTCAATCCGGGCCGCGATTTTCAGCCCGACGTGGTCGGCGATCTGCGCCAGATTGCCGTCGACGACCGTTGCCCGGCCTGTGGCGGCAGCCTGAGGTTGAAGGAGGGGATCGAGGTCGGCCATATCTTCAAGCTCGGCACCAACTATTCCGAGGCCATGGGCGCCACCTTCCAGGACAGCGATGGCCAGGAAAAACCCTTCATCATGGGATGCTACGGCATTGGTGTCAGCCGGGTGGTGGCGGCGGCCATCGAACAGAACCACGATGCCAAGGGGATCATCTTTCCAGTACCGCTGGCCCCCTTCCAGGTGATCATCCTCAATCTGGGGCCCAAGGACGACTCCTTCTGCCAGGTGGCGGAACGGTTGTACAAAGCGTTGCGCGACCGGGGGCTGGATGTCCTTTTCGACGACCGCGACGAACGCCCGGGGTCCAAGTTCAACGATGCCGACCTGCTCGGTATCCCCTTCCGGATGACGGTGGGCAAGACCTTCGAAAAAGAGGGCAAGGTGGAGCTGCGGTTCCGCCGAACCGGTGAGACCCTGACCCTGGGCCCGGACGAGGCGATCGATCGACTGGTCGACCTGGTCCGGCAAACCCCCGCCTGATTGCCGGGGGCCGGACCTCAACGGAGACTGCACAGGCAACGATGTCGGACATCAGACCCTTACTTTCCCTGACCTCGGGCTACCTGCACGGCGTCGACCTGACCCCGTTGACCAGGGCCTACGAATTTGCGTGTGAGCGCCACGCCGGTCAACACTATGTGACCGGCGAGCCCTATATCGACCATCTCATGGCGGTGGCCTCGTGTCTGGCCTCGATGAAGCTCGACCTGGATGCGATCATCGCCGGCCTGCTCCACGGTGCCATCAAGGAGCGGGTTGCGACCCTGGATGAGTTGACCAAGAAGTTTGGTGAGCCGGTCGCCAACATCGTCAACGGCGCCACCCGGATCACCAATGTCCGCTACAACTCCCACCTGGCCCACGAGGCGGAAAACATCCGCAAGCTCCTGCTGGCCATCGGTGCGGACATCCGTGTCCTCCTGGTC
>JAUWAH010000374.1 GCA_030602145.1 Desulfobulbus sp. | reverse complement strand
CTCACGGCGGGGCTCCTTTCTGAAGACCTTTGCTCTGGCGTTGGCCGCCGCCACCATCCTGGCCGGAGTCGCGGCCGCCTTCTTCCTGTTCGAATTCGAGCGCCCGACCCTGGTCTTGGAAAAAGAGATCAAATACCTGGGCGGCAAAATCGATCTCCCCCTCAAGGTGCAGGACCAGAAGAGCGGCATCCGCTCGATGACCATCACCCTCAGCCAGGGCGACAACGCCATCCGGCTGCTTGAGAAGACCTTTCCCCGCCAGGCTTGGTTCAAACCGGCCGGCCCGACTTCACTGAGCGAGCAGGTGACCATCGACGCCAAGCAGGCCGGGCTCAAGGAAGGCAGCGCCGAACTGACCATCTCGGTCCGGGATTTCTCCCTCAACGGTTTCTTCCGGGGCAACGAGACCCTGCTTCGCCTACCGGTGACCATGGACACCAAACCACCCACGGTGACCCTGATCCAGGCTCACCGGGTCATCAGTCCCGGCGGCAGCGGCATGGCCCTCTACACAATATCGGAGCCACCCGGCAAGCACGGGGTGATGATCGATGCGGCCTTCTTTCCCGGCTTTGCCACCGACAAGAAGGATGCCTACGTCTGTTACTTCGCCCTGCCCTGGGACGCCAAGCGACCGGAGTCCATGCGGGTGATCGGCAACGACCAGGCCGGCAACGAAACCGTGGTCCCGCTGCCCACCGTGTTCAAGAAAGAAACGATCAAACGGGACACCATCACCATCAGCGACCACTTCCTCCAGCAAAAGATCCCCGAGTTCGAGGAGCATGATCCATCGATGAAGGGCAGCCTGCTGGAGAAATATCTCTATGTCAACAACCAGATGCGGGACAGCAACAACCGGACCATTGCCCAGGTGTCTGCCGCCACCGAACCGCGGCAATTGTGGACGGACCGCTTCCTGCGCATGCCCGGCTCGGGCAGGGCGGGATTCGCCGACCAGCGCACCTATCTGTACAATGGCACGGCCATCGACACCCAGACCCACCTGGGGGTCGACATTGCCTCCGTGGAGCGGGCCGAGATCCGGGCCGCCAACCGGGGCAAGGTGACCTATGCCGGCTATCTCGGAATTTACGGCAACATGGTCATCCTCGACCATGGCCAGGGCATCGCCAGCCTCTATTCCCACCTGAGCACCATCGATGTTTCCGTGGGCTCACTGGTGGAAAAAGACCAGCCGATCGGCCGCTCCGGCACCACCGGCATGGCCGGCGGCGACCATCTCCACTTCTCCATGCTGGTGCATGGCATCTTCGTCACCCCTGTCCAATGGTGGGACCAAAACTGGATCGACGTCAACATCAAGTCCGCCTTCAATGCCCTCTAACCCGTTCCAGACCGGAGCAGCCGCTGTGGTCCCTCCTCCCCGCCGAAGCTGGCGGCGGCCGCCGCTCTTGCTCTACAGCTATATCGCCAACGAACTGCTGGCCCCATTTTTCGCCAGCTTCGCCATCCTCTACTGCGTCTTCTTCCTGGTCCGCCTGATTCCCCTTTTGGAGATCGTCCTGTCGCTGCGCATCGGACTGGCCGACTTCATCCGGCTGTTCGCCTACATTTTCCCCCACATGCTGCTCTACATCATCCCGATGGCCAGCATGGCCGGGGTGATTGTCGGCTTCACGCGCCTGACCAACGACCGCGAGATCCTGGCCCTCAAGGCCTGCGGCGTCAGCCTGCGGCATATGCTGCCGCCGGTGATTCTCATCGCCGCCGCCATTGCCTGCTTAACCGGCCTGTTCACCGCCCGGCTCATCCCGGCCGGTGCCCTGGGGGTAAAACAGTTGATGTTTCAACTGGCCAAGGAGAAAATCGACAAGGGCCTCAAGGCCAAGGAGTTCACCGAAGCCCTGGGGGATATCGTCCTGTATATCGACCACATCGACGAACAGCAGCGCTGGCACGGAGTCTATGTCTCGGATATGCGCGGCCGCACCCAGCCGTTGATCACCATGGCCAAGTCGGGATCGATGGATGCCGAGATGGAACGGATGCTGGTGACCATCATCCTCAACGACGGCACCCTGCACAGCAACGAGGGAGCGGACAATCAGGTTGTCCGCTTCGCCCGCTATCAACTGCAAATCTCGCTGCGACCGCCCACCCAGATCGGTAAGGAGGACGTCACCAGCCAAACCCGCGGCGCCATGAACCCGGAACAGCTGCTGGCCGCAGCCGCCTCCCACCCGCCCGACTCCAAGGCGGCCAGGATCTATCTCTCCGAATACCATCAACGATTGATCCTGCCGGTGGGTTGTTTCATCCTCAGCCTGATCGGCCTGCCGCTCGGTCTCCAGGCCTCTCCGGGCCGACGGGCCATCGGCCTGCCGCTTGGCCTGGCGGTTTTCGTGGCCTATTACATCAGTTTGACCACCTGCCGGACGATGAGCGAGGAGGGGCTCCTGCCCCTGGTGGCCGGCATGTGGCTGCCCAACATGGTCTTCTCTATCCTGGCCGTTTTCCTGTTCTGGCGGGTGTATAAGGAGCGTCCCCTGGTTCCCGAACGGATCGGCGACTTCGGCCAGCGAGGTGTCGACGATCTCAAGGCGATCTGGAGGCAGGTAGCCGGAACGCTCGGCACAGCCATCGCCCGCAGGCGGACGACGCCTGATACTGCACCAAAGGAGAACGAACAGGAGACCCCGCCCCTGATCCACGCCGACCCGACCAGCGGCGAATTCCACCTGCCGCCGTGCAGCCATTACGACTGTCCGCAGTGCCGGCTCCGTTTCAAGAACACCCGTGTCGCCCGCGACGCCGGTTTTGTTCCCTGCCCCTTCTGCGCATCCCTCGCCGACGGGGAGGACGACCGCTCCGATTGAGTTGACATGGCGCATCGGCATCACTGCGGGGTTGCCTGCGCAGCCATGATTTTTTATAGTGAAGGCAAAAGGCTGCTCTCCGGCCGGAAGCGCACCGCAAGCCGTCATCATCCACCACCTGACCATGAGGCTGCCCATGCACTTGGCATTCGCCGCGCAAATGCGCGAACTCGACCGGCAGACCATCGAGGAGATAGGACTTCCCGGCATGGTTCTGATGGAAAACGCCGGCCGCGGGACCGTGCACCTGATGGAACGCATCTTCGGTCCGGTACGGGGCAGGACAGTGCCGATATTCGCCGGTCCGGGCAACAACGGCGGCGACGGCCTGGTGATCGCCCGGGTGGTGCACGGCCTCGGTGCCTATCCCTTTGTCTTCTTCATCACCGACCCTGAACAACTCAAGGGGGATGCCGGCCACAACTTCACCATTCTCAAGCGATTGCGGCTGCCCTACCAGATCCTCGATTCTTCCGAGAAGATGCTCACCCTGGTCGACACGGTGCTCACCCTCGACCGGATCCACCCCGTCCACTCCCTGGTGGACGCCCTGTTCGGCACCGGGCTGGAACGGGAGGTGAGCGGTCTGCATCTCGACCTGGTC
>JAUWAH010000022.1 GCA_030602145.1 Desulfobulbus sp. | reverse complement strand
AAGGAACAGGGCAAGGTGGCCCTGTTCGAACGAAGCCACCCGATCAACGAGGAACTCAAGCAGTGGTTGCTCGTCAACGTGGTGGAGAGCGATGATGACTCCAAGGTGATTGTGCTGGACAGCGAAGAGACCCCGGTCCGGGTGGTCAGCGATCTTCCGGGCAGGGATGCCGTCCTGACCGTGCCGGCACAGGTCGTGCTGCCCGCTCAGGCCGCCGAGATGGCCGAGGAGGACGTGGTTGACCTGATCGCCCGGTTTGATTTTGCCGAGCAGGAACGTAATCCCGACGGCCGGTTTGCCAAGGCGCTGGTCGACAACGGCGACGGCCTGACGGTGACCGACAGGGTGACGGGCCTGATGTGGCAGCGGGGCGGCCTGGACATCATGAGCCACCGGTCCATGCGCCGTGAGATCGACCGGATCAACAGGGAGCGTTTTGCCGGATATGACGACTGGCGGCTGCCCTCGATGGCCGAGGCCCTTTCCCTGCTGGAACGGGAGAAGGCGCCAACCCATCAATATCTGCACCCCTGCTTCGGCCCGGAACAACCGTTTGTTTTTGTCGATGCCGTCAGGAAGCCCGGCGGACAATGGTTTGTCGACTTCAAACAGGGCCGGGCTTTCTGGTCTTCGGGGACTATTCCCGGTGGTTTCGGGCGGTTGTGCCGAACGGATCAATGACAACATTCTGCTGGCAAATCCGGAAAGCATAATGTTTCGCACGTAAAAACAATCTGTTGCAAAAAGGGACAAGCTTGATCGATTCCGGAAGAAGAAAAACGCGAGGCGAGCTGAAGGAGAACTCTCCGGAATGATGAAGAGATTGTTCTTCTCATCTTACTTGTCGATACGACAGCACTCGACTGTTAACTGAACCATCAAAAATAAGGATTCGGCGAAAAAGCTGTTGAATCGACTTGGGGGGGCTTGTAGGATACACGGAACATGAACAAAGAGCGGACGAGCAAAGGAGCGGGTAGTTCTTGAAACGAATCCTGGTGGTTGACGACGAAGTGCAGATACGCACCATGCTCACTCAGATGCTGGAGCAGGAAGGCTATACCGTCCACACGGCGGAAAATGGGGAGGATGGTCTGGCCCAGGTGGGACGGTACGCCTTTGACCTGGTCATCACCGACATGATCATGCCGGTGAAGGATGGTCTGAAATTCATCATGGAGTTGGTGCGTGATTATCCCGACCTGAAAATCCTGGCCATTTCCGGTGGTGGTGCCATCAAGGCGGAACGCTACCTGACCATGGCCGGATATCTGGGGGATATAGCCACCTTGGAAAAACCATTCAAGCGGGACGCCTTCCTGGCTTTGGTCCGTAAGCAGATTGCTCCGGATTGATCGCTGGATTGTTGAGAGAAAACAAAAAAGGCCTGCGGCAACGCGGGCCTTTTTTTTATTCGCGGTGTGTGCGGGTGCTCAGTTGATCCGGCTGGAGGAGGCTGCCGCTGTGCTGGGCTGCAATCGGGCCAGTTGCTCGGCTTTTTTCTTCCGGAAACCGTAGTCGACCAGTTTTTCCAGGTCAGCCCACATGGACTCGCTTCCCATGATTGCCACTACAATGGTCTGGTCGTCGCGGCTGAACTGGCCGACATAGGTTTGGCGGGCGGCGATGGTGTAGCCTGTTTTGCCGCCGATGGCTCCATCCAGACGCCACAGGGCCTTGTTGTGATTGCGCAAAACCTTGCCGTAGGAGGTGGAGATAAACTTCTCATGCATGCGGCGGGCAAACTCGTCGTCCTGCATGGCATACCTGAAGAGGTTGGCGAGGTCGCGGGCCGTGGATTGCTGGCCGACCGCCGTGAGGCCCGAGGCGGTACGGCAGACGGTGTTGCGCGCCCCCCACATGCGGGCGGAAATGGTCATCAGGTTGGCGAACTTCTCTTCGCTGCCGGCGATCTTTTCCGCCAGGGCAACACTGGCATCGTTGGCAGAAGAAAGCAGCACGGCGTTGATCAGGTCGTTGGCACGGTACTGCTTGGCAGGATCGAGGTGAATTTTTGAACTGGGCATGCCGGCGGCGTAGTGGCTGACATCGACCACCTCATCATTTTTCAATGATTTCAGGGCAATCATTCCGGTGATGATTTTGATTGTCGAGGCGGGCTGGCGGGGATTGTCCGGAGACTTGGCATACAGTTCTTCACCGGTGCGAGCGTCCATGATGATGGCGCTGCGCGAACTGATCATCTTGTCGACGGTCGTCAGCGGCCCGGTTGCCGGACCGGTTGCCGACGGTTTGGCTTTCGTTGGGGCCGCTGCCACGGTCTGCGATTTCTTCGGCTTCTGCCGTGCGGTAGACTTCTTGCCTGCTGGCTGCTTGGAAGCCGCTGCCGTCTTCGGCTTGCTTGGCCGCGTCTGTCCGATACCAGCGGCAAGTTTTCCTTTCTTGGCTGTATCCGGTTGGTTGACGGTTTTCTTCGTTTGCGGCTTCGGGGTGTTCTTCGTGGTCGAGGCAGATGTCGTCGCAGACTGTTTCTTGGCGGTGGCGAGGACCGCGGTGGTCTTGGTCGGCGAAGCGACTGTTGAGGTTTTTGCGGTTTTCTGGGCGATCTGAGCCGCGGGTTGGACAGCCTGTACCGGCCGGACAAGAAAGACCACGCCAGCAAACAGCAGGAGGGCAAAAATTATGTGATGTCGCATACGGACCATGGGAGCGGTTGAAGGAAAGTGGGCATCCTGCTAAAAATTTACTTGCTGGTGCTTTGACCTGTCAAGCGAATTGCCCGTTTTCTTTGAAAAACACCAGTGCTTATGGTAAACAGGCCAGCGGCAGCTTGCCGGGGATCTTATTATTGGATCGGGAGAAAAATATGCAGAAATCACCAGATACAGCCATGCAAACACAGAACGCAATTGGGGAGAGTGCTGCTGATCAAAAGACCGGCGAATATCTGCCGGTGATCCAGGAAAACGCCACGACACTCAATGATCTGGTGGATATCAGTTGCCGCAGATACCGTCATCTGCCGGCCATCGGCATGGCCCTGGAGGAATCGCTTTCCTACAAATCCTTCCATGAGCGCATTCTTGCCATCGCCGCCCATCTGCGCCGATTGGGGGTCAAGCAGGGTGACAGGGTGGCCCTGCTCGGCGAAAACTCGCATCACTGGGGCACCGTCTATCTGGCGGTGGTCCGCCTCGGTGCCAGCACGGTCCCCATTTTTCCCGACCTGCCCGAGGCCGACGTCCATCACATCCTCGGTGAAATGCGTTGCGATGTCATCTTTCTTACCCAGCGCCAGATCGAAAAGATCTACGATCTCAAGCAGCAGTTGAAGCATGTTGTCACCTTCGACGATTACCGCGACAATACCGGCCTCATCACCCTGACCACTTTCAGCGATTTTCTCGCCGAGGCCATGGCTGAGTTCGGTGAGGCGGCCCGTAACGAAACCCTCGAGTTTCCCAAGGTGCACACCGAGGATCTCGCCGCCATTCTGTATACCTCGGGGACCTCGGGTTTTTCCAAGGCGGTCATGCTCAGCCACGCCAACCTCTGCGCCAACGCCTATTCGGCCGGCGGGGTCATGCGGATCGAACCGGGCTGGGTCTTTCTGTCCGTCCTGCCCATTTCCCATACCTATGAGTTCACGGTCGGCTTCCTGCTGCCGATCCTGAAGGGGTGCCGGACGGTTTATGCCGGCAAGACCCCGACACCGGCCATCCTGCAGAAGATCTGCGAGACGGAACAGCCGCACGTCATGCTGGTGGTGCCCCTGATCATCGAGAAAATTTTCAAGAAGCGGGTGGCCCCGGCGGTGGAAAAAAGCGCGATGCTCAGCTTCTTCTGCCGGTTCAGCGTCAGCCGAAAAGTGATCTACCGCAAGATCGGCGCCAAACTCTACGCTTTTTTCGGTGGTCGTCTGCAGGTGATGGGCATCGGTGGAGCGGCCCTGAATCCCGAGGTGGAAACCTTTCTCCGCGATGCCGGCTTTCCCTTCATCATCGGCTACGGGCTGACCGAGGCGGCTCCCTTACTGGCCGGTGGTCCGCACGGCGACGCGACCATCAGGCCCGGGTCCACCGGTAAGCCGGTTCCCAATGTGGAGATCCGGATTGCCGACCCCCATCCCGAGACCGGCGTTGGCGAGGTGCTGGCCCGGGGCCGCAACGTCATGCAGGGGTACCTCAACGATCCGGAGGCCACCCGTGATACCTTCACCGAGGATGGCTGGCTCAAGACGGGCGATCTCGGACTCATCGATGGGGCCGGCAACCTGCATATCAAGGGGCGGTCCAAGTCGGTGATCGTCCTGTCCAACGGCGAGAATGTCTATCCCGAGGCCATCGAGCACAAGATCAACGCCTATCCGTTCGTGGTCGAGTCGCTGGTGGTGGAAAACCGGGGGTTGCTCGAAGCCTGGGTCTACCCGGATTACGAATTCATCGATGCCAAGACCGCCGGCCAGAACCGGACCCAGCGCCATCGGTACATCGCCGATCTGCTGGAAGAGATGCGCACCGGCCTCAACGAACAGCTTTCGAACTCATCGCGTCTTGCCAGAGTGCTCGAGCGACGCGAACCCTTCGTCAAGACAGCCACCCACAAAATCAAGCGGTACCTCTATTCCGCCGACAATATCCAGGTGTAGTCCGGCCGTACCAACGCAACCATCAATAAAAAAAGGGGGAACAATGAAGAAGACTCTGGGAGTGGCGGGAGCGATCCTGCTGGCCACCGCCGGGCCGGTGATGGCCTCGGGATACCGTATTCCGGAACAGTCGGTGAATTCCACCGCCCGTTCCGGCAGCTACGTGGCCTACACGCCGGGTGCCGACGCCAGTTATTACAATCCTGCCAACATGGCATGGCTGGACAATCGTTTCCAGGTCGAGGCGAACGCCACCTGGATTCACCTGAGTTCGATCGATTATGTCGACACACGCAGCAGTGCGTTCAACGGCAGTTCCGAAAGCGAAAACTTCCTGCTGCCCACCCTGTTTGCGGTGTCACCCGAGTACAGCGGGCTTAGATTCGGCTTTTCGATGACCGCTCCGGCCGGCTTGTCGAAACGGTGGCAGGACCCGTATCCCCGCACCTTTGCAGAAGAATTCAGTCTCAAGGTGTTTGAGTTCAACCCGACGTTTGCCTACAAATTCAATGATCGCTTTGCAGTCGGTGCAGGTGTCCGGGGCATTTATGTCGATGGCAAGGTCAAGAGCGGCGGAACGGTGTCTCCCGGCATCACCGCCGTCCGGGACATGGACGGCGACACCCTGGAGGCCGGATACAATCTGGCCATGACGGTTCGGCCGGTGGAGAACATGAACCTGGCGGTTACCTACCGCTCCAACGTGGATCTGGATGTCGAAGGGCAAGCCCGTCTGAGTTCCAATGTTCCCCCCCCTTACAACGGCGATACCGGCGTAGAGATTCCGCTGCCGGCGGTTTTGGCATTGGCTGTTTCCTATACCTTCTTCGATCAGTTGACCGTGGAGTTGGAATACGACCGCACCTACTGGTCCGAGTATGAGTATCTGGATTTCACCTATCCGAGATCTCTGGGCAATCCGATTCTGACCAACGTATTTGACAGAGGTGTTCCCAAACACTGGTCCGACACCGACACCTGGCGGTTTAGCCTGACCTGTGACCTGAAAAACGACTGGATTCTCATGGCCGGCTTCGCCATTGACGAAAATCCCGTGCCGAGCAGCACCCTGGGTTTTGAACTGCCCGACTCGGACGCCCTGCTCTATTCCGCCGGTGTGCGCTACACAATCAACCAGGATATGGAAATCGGTGCCGCCTACCTCTACGACTACTAGACGAGCCGCAGCGTTGACTACGGTTCGGTCCAGTGCAAGTTTACGGACGCCTCGGCCAGCCTGCTGACCGTCGGATTCACCTACAAGTTCTAACCGGCTTGTGGCTGGACCGTTGAGGCCAGCCACAACGAACAGTGAACAATCTGCACTTCGGCGGAGCAACCCCGCCGGAGCCAACTTCGTTGAAAAAAAGCTGGATGGCTGTCCGCCTTCCAGATCAAGGGCCCGGATCGTTCCGGGCCCTTTTTTTATCCCAGCAGCAAGGAGTTGGAAAAGCGGATGATCGGCATGATCACCTGGCTGATTATGCCGGTGTAGAAGAGCACCAGCAGGAGAATGAAGCCGAAGGGTTCGAGCCTGGCATAGCCGCGTGCCGCCTGCGGCGGCAGCAGCCCCATCACCACCCTGGAGCCGTCGAGCGGCGGTATGGGGATGCAGTTGAACACCGCCAGCATGATGTTGATCCAGACGCTGGCCGCCAGCATGGCCACCAGCGGGTGGAGGACAAAGAGCGGCAGGATGCGGAAGGCAACGAAGAAATGAGCCAGGGCGGCGCTGGCCACCGCCAGAAGGATGTTCGATCCGGGACCAGCCAGGGCGACCAGGAGCATGTCGCGCTGGGGATTGCGGAAATAGTGCGGATTGACCGGCACCGGCTTGGCCCAGCCGATCTTCATGATGATAAAGGCCAGGACCCCGATGGGATCGAGGTGTTTGAGAGGGTTGAGGGTCAGCCGACCTTCGTTCTTGGCGGTGGGGTCGCCCAGGCGCCAGGCCACATATCCGTGCGCCAGTTCGTGTATGGTCAGGGCGAACAGCAGGGGCGGGACCTGGATGATCAGTTGCTGCATGAAGGTGTTGAAATCGAAGTTCATGAAAACTCGTGGTTCCTCTGGTTGTAATGGTGCTTGATTGTGGTACTGTGCCCACGAAAAAACAATAAGGAGAACGGTCCGAAAAGCGAGAAAAAAAGGGTCAGGGCTGTCGGGGTTGGATCGGGTGAGCGCTACGGATGAAGGCCAGGGCCTGGTCGCGGGTGGCCACTTCGCCGTCCAGCTGCATTTCGATCAGGTGGTTGAGGATGGTCCGGTACTGCGGACCCGGGATATAGCCCATGGACTTGAGATCCTCGCCGCCGACCAGGGGGGCGACCTTGCGCAGGGTGGTGACGTAGAGGGAGACCGCCTGCTGGATGGATCGTTTGCGGGCAATGGCCATGAGGTAGAGCAACCCCTCGCCATCGAGGGTGGAGAGTAGCCAGTAGGTTTCGCTCGGCTTGAGAAAGGGGCGCTTGAGCATCTCCTGGGCAATCCGTTCGGCCTCGGTCTTCTGAAGGATCAGTTTGCGTCGCTGGCGGGGCGGTAGGTCGAAGCGGTGACAGAAAGCGATCAGCTCCTTGGTGCGCGACCGGCTCATGATCGCCAGCAGGTACACCATCCAGGTCTCGATTTTGTCCGGCAGATAAAGCAGTTTGAACCAGGATATGGCCTGGTTCGCCTGGGTGAGGAAGTGCAGGAAGCGCCGATCGACCTTGAGGTTGGGGCGCAGATCGGGCCAGAGAAAGGGAAAGAGTTTGAGCGAGGCCATCCGCCGCAGGGCCGGAATGGGGTCGTCTTCGGAGAGGATCAGCTTGAGTTCGTGAAAAAACCGTGGTTCTTCGACCTGATCGAACAGATTCATTTGCACGGTATTCTTGATCAGTTTCTCCGTGTGGCGGGTGATGGCGAAATCGAGCCGGCCCTCGAAGCGGATCGCCCGGAAGATACGGGTAGGGTCCTCGACAAAACTCAGGTTGTGTAAGACCTGGATGCTTCGCTCCTTGAGATCGTTCTGGCAGTTGAAATAATCGACCAGGGTGCCGAATCGCTCCGGGTTGAGGTGGATGGCCATGGCGTTGATGGTGAAGTCGCGCCGGTAGAGATCGAGCTTGATCGAGCTGTGCTCCACCGTCGGCATGGCTGCCGGACGTTCGTAGTATTCGAGCCGGGCGGTGGCCACGTCGATGCGGGACTGATCGGGGAAGATCACCGTGGCGGTACCAAATTTCTCGTGGGGATGAACGACGCCGCGGTGCTGTTCGGCCAGGGTCTTGGCGAACCGGATGCCGTCGCCTTCAATGACGATATCGATGTCGGTGTTGCGCACCTGGAGCAGCAGGTCGCGGACGAACCCGCCGGCCACATAGGCGTTGCAGCCGAGCCCGGCCGCGGTTTCGCCGATCTCGCGCATGAGGACGACCATGGCCCGGGGCAGGATCTGGGCCATGACGCTGGAGAGATTGCGGGTTCGCTCCACCGAGGGACGTTCGTCACTGCGGAGCAGATCGGGGGACAGGTGGCCCGGATCGTGGACCAGCAAGCTGAGCAGGTCGGTCCGGGTGATGACCCCGACGATATCGTCGTCCCGGACCACCGGAATGAGCCGCTGGCGGTTCTCGACGATCAGCCGCTGGATGTCGGCCAGGGTGCCGGTCTCCGGCAGGGTGGCGATCTCGGTGGTCATGTAGTCGGCCACCGGCAGCCCGCCCAGCTTGTGAAAGATGGCCTTCTCGGCCACCATCCGGGAGATCATCCCCAGGAAGCCGGAGGGCCGGCCGCCTCCCTCCTGGCTGCCGTTGGCACGGACCACCGGCAGGACGGTGACGTTGTAGCGGGTCATCAGCCGGTTGGCCTCGTCGATGCGCACATCCGGGGTCACGGCGATCACCGGGGCGCTCATCAGTTCGCCGGCCACCGCCTTCGGGCGGATATGGCGGTGCAGCAGGCCGACTAATTGCTCCTCGGCCTCGGCGATGGTCAGGTCGCGGATGGTGGCCGAGGCGGCCGAGGCATGTCCTCCGCCACCGAATTCCCGGGCGATGGTGCCGACATTGATCTCCGGAATCCGGCTGCGGGCGATCAGGTAGGTCCGTTCACCCATGCTCAGGAGGGCAAAGAGGACGTCGATGTTCTCCATCACCATCAACCGCTGCACGATCACGGCGAAATCGTCCACATAGTCGGTCATGGTCAGTTTGCTGACCATGACGGTCACGCCCCGGATGACATAGGCCCTGGATCCCTGCTGCAACTGACCGATGAGGCTGATTTGCTCCGAGGAGAGTTCGCGGGAAACGAACTGGGTGACGATGTCCAGATTGGCCCCCTGGGTCAGGAGCCAGGAAGCAGCCGCCAGGTCCTCCGGGCAGGTGGAGGAGTGGAGGAAACTACCGGTATCCTCGTAGATGCCGAGAGCCATCAGGGTGGCTTCGTCGCGGGTGGGGACGATGCCCCGTTCCTGGAAGAGGCGGGTGAAGATGGTGGTGGTCGAACCGAATGGTTCGATGACCTCCAGGCCGCCGCGCAGGGTGGAGGGGACGGCGGGATGGTGATCGTAGAGATGGACAACGATGTTCGGATTGTCCAGGCATTCGGCCAGCCTGCCGATCCGTTCCGCCTGGCGGGTGTCGACCACGATCAGGCGCTGGACGCGTCGCAGGTCGATGTGCTTGATTTTCTTGAATTCATAGATGTTGCGGAACTCCTGGGCCAGGTAATCGCGGACCGATCTTTCCTGGGACCCTGGGAAAACCAGCTCGGCTTCGGGATAGAGCTTCTTGGCGGCGATCATGGCCGCCAGGCTGTCGAAATCGGCGCCGATATGGGTGGTGATGATGTCCATGGCGCCGATTATACACCAACGCGGCGGTCTGTAAAGAAATCCCCTGGGGTGCAAGGCGTTGCCGCCGCCCTCTTTCGGCCGGAGATTGAGTGGCCACAACGGGGCGTCAACCGGCCTTTTTTTGGATATCTGTGCTGGCAACCGGTTGATTTCGCAGAATTAGTGGGTTGTCTGCGGTCGGGTGGCCACCGGGATGCCGTCAATAAAATTGCCGAGCATCCTTTTGTTGTTGCTTGACAATTGATTGTTGATGCTCTACTTTTGTGAACTTCCTGTAGTTCAGCAGAGCGGGTGTAGCTCAGTTGGCAGAGCACAAGCTTCCCAAGCTTGGGGTCGCGGGTTCGAACCCCGTTGCCCGCTCCAATCGGAAGTTGGCCTGGCGCCAATGGCCGCCGTGATCGGTGGCCGGATGGGCCGGGAACGTGAAAGTGGGCTCTGCCCGCTTTTTTTATTGCCTTTTCCAGGGGAAAAGGTACTGGAGGCGGACGGCGCGGGCGCCGTTGCCGCCATGATGACCGGGTAACGAAAACGACGGCAAGGATAGTGCACGAGGCAACCGATCGACTGACAGCAACCATCCAGGGGTTTGCCGAGCCCCTGCTCGCCGACATGGGCATGGAACTGGTGGAGATCCAGTTCCGTCGAGAGGGGCACGGCTGGGTGCTCCGCCTGTTCATCGACAAGGAGGGCGGCGTCGCCATAGACGACTGCGCCGCGGTGAGCCGGGAAATCAGTGGCATCCTCGAAGTAGAGGATCTCATCGAGCATGCCTATAACCTGGAGGTCTCCTCGCCTGGACTGGAACGGCCCCTGCGCAAGCGGGAGGATTTCATCCGCTTTGCCGGCCGGTTGGCGCGGATCAGGCTTCGGGAACCCCTTTCCGGGCAGAAGGTGCTGGTCGGCACCTTGCGCGGGCTTGAGGACGATGAGGTCGTGCTCGAACTGGAGAAGGAAACGGTCCGCATCGCCATGGAAAACATATCAAGGGCACGTTTGACGCTGGAGGATTTCGGAGCCGCAAAGACACGCAAACGATTGCCGGAGCTGGAGTAGCATATGGTTGGAACAGAGAATCTCAAACGAATAGTCGATCAGATCTGCCGGGACAAGGGGATCGATCGGGCCCTGCTGATCGATGCCATCGAAGAGGCCGTCCGTTCCGCCGTCCGCAAGAAATATGGCAGTCGCCGTGAGATCGAGGTGCAGTTCAGCGAGGACCTGGGCGAGGTCGAGGTCTTTCAGTACCGCACCGTGGTGGAGGACGTCTACGACGAGGAAACCGAGATTTCGCTGGAGGATGCCCATCGCCTCGATCCGGATGCCGAAATCGACGACGATATCGGGGAAAAACTGGACAATATCGCCGACCTCGGCCGCATCGCCGCCCAGTCGGCCAAGCAGGTGATCATCCATCGGATGCGCGACGCCGAACGCGATGTCATCTACGAGATGTACCGCGACCGCGAGGGGAGCATCGTCAACGGCATCGTCCAGCGGTTTGAGCGGGGTGACATGGTTGTCAACCTCGGTCGCACCGACGCCATCCTGCCCCGGGAAGGGCAGATCCCGAAACGTTCGTACAAGCAGGGCGACCGCATCCGCGCCTATCTGTTGGAAGTGCGCCGCGACAACCGGGAGGGCCGGTTCCGCGATGCACAGTTGATCCTCAGCCGGACCTGCAACGAGTTTCTCATCAAGCTCTTTGAGATGGAGGTGCCCGAGATCGCCGAGGGCATCGTCAAGATCATGGGGGCGAGCCGCGAACCGGGATTCCGGGCCAAGATTGCGGTATCCTCCATCGAGTCGGATGTCGATCCGGTGGGGGCCTGCGTCGGTCTCAAGGGGTCGCGGGTGCAGAATGTCGTCCAGGAGTTGCAGGGCGAGCGGATCGATATCGTGCCCTGGAGTCCGGATCCGGCCAAGTATGTGTATAATGCCCTGGCGCCGGCGGAAGTCTCGATGGTCATCATCGACGACGACAGGAAAGCGCTGCTGGTGGTGGTGCCCGACGATCAGTTGTCGCTGGCCATCGGCCGCCAGGGACAGAATGTCCGGCTGGCCTCCCGTCTCACGGGGTGGAAGATCGATGTCAAGAGCGAGAGCCGTTACGCCAATCTGGAAAACAGCGGCTATCAGAGCCAGCTTGAAGTGGAAGGCGTTGACGAAGGACTGGCCGACCGGTTGGTTGCCGCCGGTATCAAAACGGCGGGGCAACTAGCCGGCATGGCGACCGAGCAACTGACGGCCCTTGTCCGGATGGATCCGGAAAAGGCCCGCAACCTGCAACAGCTTGCTGCCTTGGTGGAATCGCCGCAGCCGACGACGGATTCTCCGGCCGATTTGCCGCAGCCGTCAGTATCTGATGACAGGCCAGGCGAGACCGGAGACGCATCGACCTGATGCGCCGTGGGCATGTGCCGCAGCGCACCTGCCGGGGGTGCGGCCGCAAGGCCCCCCGCGCCGACCTGCTCCGCTTTGTTGCGGTCGGCGGCGGCTTGGTCGAGGATCGGCATGGTGATCTTGCCGGCAAAGGTATCTACTGTTGCAACCACATCACCTGCCGTGAGCGGTTGGCAAAAAGCAAAAGGATCCGGAAAACGGATCCAAGGGGCCGGCAGGGTACAGAGGAAGGGAGCGTTTGATGAGCAAGGTTCGTATTTACGATCTCGCCAAGGAGTTCGGGCTGAAGAGCAAGGAACTGGCGGACAAGCTGATCGCTTTAGGCTATCCCATTGCAAGTCATAGTTCAAGTGTAGACGACGACATGGCAGCGGATATTCGGAAGAAGTTGACGGGCGGAGGGGTGGCCGGCATGGCTGAGGGACGTATCGAACTGCGCAGTCGGCCCGAGCCCGCCGCAAAAGGCAAGGTTGTCGTTCGCCGTCGCTCCAGGGCCGACAAGGAAGAGGCTGCCAAAAAACAGGAAGAGGTCGACGCCCTGGCCCTGGAGGCCGAGATCCAGGCCCTGGAGGCCAGGCTGCGCGAGGAGGAGGCCGTTCGGGTTCAGCCGGAGCCGGAACCCGAGGAGACGGCCGCACCCGTTCCGAGCGAGGAGCCGGTGGTGGAGTCCGCCGGTGAGCCGGAAGCAGCGGAGGAGATGCCGGTCAGAGAGGCGATGGAGGCAGAGGAAGGCCCATCGACCGAGCCTGTACGGGTGACGGATGTCGAGCCTGAGAGCGCGGTCGAGGTTGAGCCCGCCGAGCCGCATCCCGAGCCGCCCGGCGAGGATGAAGCTAAGAAACCCAGACAGTTGGCCAAGGTCGTCGGCAGGGTGGTGATTCCTGTTCCGGAAAAAC
>JAUWAH010000141.1 GCA_030602145.1 Desulfobulbus sp. | reverse complement strand
CTCCGCAGCCGGAGGATGTTTTCCCAGGCGCCGCAGGTGAGGAGCACGTCACCGAACTTGAGTGGCAGATCGACGAACTCGCTGGTCAGGGTGGCGCCCTTGCGGCGGATGGCCAGCACCAGGCACTGGAATTGGGTGTGGAAGCCGATCTCCCGGACGGATTTGCCGATCAGGCTGGAATCCGGGGTAAGCATCACCTCGCCCACGCCGATCACCTGAAAGAATTCCCGGCGCAGGGCCGGATCAGTGGGCCGGTCCATGGTTTCGAGATGGAAGGCGGCGGCAAACTCGGCGATTTGCGCCGGCGCCCCCAGGACCACCAGCAGGTCGTCGGAGTGGAACACGCTCTCCGGTCGGGCAGGCACGGTTGCCCGGCCGCTGTCGGTGATGGTGTGCAGGGCGATGAGGTTGATGTGGTAGCGGGCACCCAACTGCATCCGGGCCACGGAACGGTCGACCAGGTCCGATTTGGCGGTGATGTGCAACAGCGACACACGCTGGTCCAGGCCGTAGCGGTGGATCAGGTCCTCGATGGAGGGTTCTTCGGGCCCTCTTTTGATCATGGTCCGCTGCCGGGAGAGCAGGTGGCGGCCCCAGAGCACCATGAAGCCGATGGCCAGGGCCAGGATCACCAGGCCGAAGGGAGTGAAGCTGAAAAAGGACAACTGCGCCAGCCCCCGTTCGCGCAGGGCATTGTTGACCACGATGTTGGGCGTGGTGGCCACCAGGGTCATCATGCCGCTGATCAGCGAGCCGCTGGCCAGGGGGATGAGCAGCCGCTTGTGGTTGATGTTGGCCTTTTGGGCCACCGCCATGGCAATGGGGATGAAGATGGCGGCGGTGGCGGTGGAACTCATCAGCGAGCCGAGTAAACCCGAGGCGGCCATCAACAGGATCAGCAGCCGGATTTCGCTGCTGCCGCCCCGGTCGAGCACCGCCTCGCCCAGCCGCTGGGCAATGCCGGTGTGGACCACCGCCTCGCTGACGATAAACATGCAGGCGATGATGATCACCACCGGGTTGGAAAAACCGGAGAGCGATTCGCCGACATCGAGCACACCGGACAGCAGCATGGTCAGCACCACCAGCAGGGCGACCAGATCGCCCCGGATGCGGTTGCTGATCAGAAGAAGGGCCGCGCCGGCCAGGGTGGCCAGGGCAATGAGCATGTCGGCATGGATCATGGGAAGTGTACGCGGGTGAAAAAAAGAAGAGCGCCATGGCCACGGCCAGGACGCCGCGCCAAGTAGTTCCGAAGTTCCGACGGGTCCCGACGATTGCCGGTTACAACTTGATTTCCGCCACCTTCAGCATCCGGGCGCCCGCCGATGCCATCTCGGCCAGGGCGCGTTTGCTGTCGCCCGGCTGGACATCGACCCCGGCAACGGCATCGACGAGCAGGGTGACGGCGAAGCCGCGCTCCAGGGCGTCGAGGACCGTGGCTCGCACGCAATAGTCGGTGGCCAGGCCGCCCACATAGAGATGGTTGACGGTGTGTTCCCCGAGCACCTCGGCCAGCGGGCTGCCTGCTTCAGTCATGCCGTCGAAGGCGGAGTATCCGTCCCGTGTTTCGTCCATCCCCTTGGAGAGGAGGATTCCGGTGTCGGGCAGGTGGAGGCGCGGATGGAGTTCGGCGCCCGGTGTATCCTGCACGCAGTGCGCCGGCCAGGGGCCGCCGAAGGGCTGGAAATGCGCGGATCGGGCCGGATGCCAGTCGCGGCTGGCCAGGACGGGCAGGTGAGCTGCGGCGAAGATGGCCGCCGCCCGGTTGAGCGGTGCCACCACCCGGTCGCCATCGGTGACGGCCAGGGCGCCGCCGGGACAAAAATCGTTTTGCACATCCACCACGAGCAGGGCCGGCTTGTCGGTCATGATGGTTGCCTCCTCGCTCTGGTCTCCTGGATCAGGGCCGAGCGCAGATCGTTGAGGTGGGCGGAGATCGACACCTTGTAGCGGTGCGGATTGACGAACCGCCGGCAGCCCTGGGGCAGCCGCTCCAGATCTTCCCGGCACCGCTCCGCCATCCGCGCCAGCGGCTCGGGTTCCAGGGTTCGGCGGCCTTCGGCCATCACCATTCGCCGCAGATCGACCAGGCGGACATCATCGGGCAAGGTGGTGTGCTGGAGTGGATTGACCGGGTCGTAGACCGTGGCTCCGGCGGCCACCGCATCGTCCACCAGGCAGACCACATCCTGTACATAGCCGCCGTCCGGCTTGACGGCGCGCAGCACCCGCTTGCGTCCCGGCAGGGTGGCCTTGGCCAGATCACTGGTAATCTTCATCTTCGGCCTGCCGTCGATGGCCACCAGCTTGTAGACGCCGCCCAGGGCGACGCCGCCGGTGCCGGCCGCGGTGGCCAGCTTGGTGCCGACGCCGTAGATGTCCACCCGGCCGCCCTCGTCGCGGACCGAGTCGATCACCAGTTCGTCGAGTTCGTTGGAGGCGAGGATGCGCACGTCGGCAAAACCGGCCTCGTCGAGCATCCGCCGGGCCTCGCGGGAGAGATAGGCCAGGTCGCCGGAATCGAGCCGGATGCCGCGCAGCCGATGGCCGCGCTGGTTCAGCTCCCCGGCCACGATGATAGCGTTGGGCACGCCGCTCTTCAGGGTGTCGTAGGTGTCGACCAGAAGCACGCTGCTGTCGGGGAAAACCTCGGCATAGGCGCGGAAGGCGGTCAGTTCGTCGGGGAAGGACTGCACCCAGCTGTGGGCATGGGTGCCGCGCACCGGCAGGCCGAAGGTCATGCCCGCCAGCACGTTGCTGGTGCCCCTGGCCCCGCCGACGCAGGCGGCCCGCGAGGCGGAGAGTCCTCCGTCCGGTCCCTGGGCCCGGCGCAGGCCGAACTCGATCACCTCGGCGTCACCGGCGGCCGAACAGACCCGGGCCGCCTTGGTGGCCACCAGGGTCTGGAAGTTGATCAGGTTGAGGAGCAGGGTTTCCACCAGTTGGACTTCGGCCAGGGCACCGGAAACGGTGAGCAGGGGGTCGTTGGCGAAGACCACCGTGCCCTCGGGCGGCGCCTCGACGGTGCCCCGGAAGCGAAAGGCGCGCAGAAAGTCGAGAAACCGGGGCTTAAACAAGCCCAGGCCGGCCAGATAGCCGATCTCTTTGTCGGTGAAGCGGAGCTGTTCCAGGCAGTCGAGGGCCGGCTCCAGCCCGGCGAACACGGCATAGCCGCCGGCAAAGGGGTTGGTGCGGAAGTAGAGGTCGAACACCGCCGGTTTGTCGGCCATCCCTTCTTCCAGGTAGCCGGCCAGCATGGTCAGTTCGTAGAGATCGGTGAGCAGGGGCGAGAGGCGCATGGCAGGGCTCCCAAGGACGAGTTGCGACCGGGGACGGACGGCGGGGGGAAACACGTCGTTTGCACAACACGTCAATATGATGATGCTTTCCGCGCCCGCCCCTTCTCTGTAGTCCATAATCCCCGGCCGTGCAAGCGCTTTTAGCCCGGATGTCCCCGGCCCCTCGCCGGCCGGGGACCGTTTCAACGCTCCGTCCTCACGCCTGGCCGTCACCGATGCGGAAACGCGAAACCAGGGCGTTGAGCTTTTCGGAGAGCTGGGAGAGTTCCTCTGCCGAGGCGAAGACGTACTGGCTGTTGTTCTTGACCTCAAGCGACTGCTCTTTCACCTGGGCCACACCACCGGACATCTGGGTGGTTTTATGGTTGCTGTTGGCGATGTTCTCGTTGATCTCGGTGATTCCCTGGGAAGCCTGGTGGACGTTGTTGACGATTTCGGAGGTGGTGATGGATTGCTCCTCGACGGCGGTGACGATGCCGTTGACCACCTCGTTGACCTCCTGGATGACCGTGGTGATCGCGGCGATGTCCTGTACGGTGGTGCCGGTCTTCTGCTGAATGCGATCGATGGCCTGCTTGATCTTGCCGGTGGCAGTGGCGGTCTCCTTGGCCAATTCCTTGATCTCGTTGGCGACCACGGCAAATCCCTTGCCGGCCTCGCCGGCCCGTGCCGCCTCGATGGTCGCATTGAGGGCCAGCAGGTTGGTCTGCTCGGAAATTTCGGTGATGGTTTCGGTCACCACGCCGATCGCCTTTGCCGCCTCGCCCAATTCCTCCACCACCGTATGCGAATCCCGGGCTTTGCTGACCGCCTCCTGAGTGATCAACCTGGCCCTGGCGCTGTTTTCCGCGATTTCCTTGATGGTTGCGCCCATCTGCTCGGAAGCCGAGGCGATCATGTCCAGATTGGTGGTCGATTGTTCCATGGCCGCCGAAATCGAGTTCATGTTGTCGGATACCTCATGGGCGTTGGTGGCAGCGGTGTCGGCAATATCGGTGGTGGTGTTGGCGTTGTCGACCATCTGCTGGGAGATGGAGGCCAGTTCGGTGGAAGCCGCGGACAGGGACCCGGCGGAAAGTTTGATATCCTCGAGCATGTCCCTGCCCTTGGCCACCATGACGCCCAGCGATCGGGCCAACTGGCCAATGGCGTCATCGGTGGTGGCATTGAAGGTGACGGTGTAATCGCCTTCGCCGACCTTCATGCTCTTGGCGGCCAGTTCCTTGAGCGGCCGGTTGATGGTCCGCACCAGCAGCATGGTCATCAGAATGGCGGCAACGATCATCCCCAGGCCCACCAGGGTGTTCTTGCGGATCATGGCACCGGTCAGGCCGTTATCGATGCCGGCATGGGAGATGGTGTACGCAAGGATCAGTCCCCATTTTTCAAGGGGTTGGATATAGGCGACTTTCTTGTCGCCATTCTCCACATACTCGAGGAATCCTTTCTTGTGGTCCTTGAACGCCGGCAGCAGGGAGTACAGGTTGGTTTCCTTGCCGAGGGTGGGATGGATGACCATGTCGCCGCTTTCGGTATAGGCGAAGAAGTAACCGCTGCTGAGTTTGGTGTTGGCGATGAAGGACCGGATTTCCGGGGCGAGCATGAGTTGGCCGACATAGATGGCGCCGACGACGTCACCCTTGGCGGAGCGCAAAGGCGCATAGGCGGTCAGGTACCAGTCGTTGACCACAAAGGCCTTGCCCTTGTACACTTGACCCCTGGCGATGGCCTGGGAGACCGGGCTGTCCGCCGGAATATAGGTTCCCACCGCCCGTTCGCCCTGCTGGTTTTTGACGGTGGTCGAGACCCGCAGGAGTTTGCCGCCCACCAGTTGGAAGACGGTGGCTGTGCTGCCCGTGCTGGCCGTGATGCTGTCGACGATATCGTGGCTGTCGCCGAGAGAAGTCGCACCGGCCAGGAATTGAGGCAGGGAAACCTGCTCAGACAGTCTGGATACCTGGTTGACAACGGTTTTCTGTTGGGCGTTGACGGTATCCAGACTCAATGCTCCCCTGGCCATGACCTCTTTCTCGAAGACCTTGAGATCGCTGTCGAGCTTTCTGCCGATGGTTTCGTCGTAGGACGTAAGGGAATTGAAAACAGCCTCGCTTATATGCTCCACCGCATCCTTGCCCAGGGTGAGCAGGCCGTGTTGCGACATCCAGATACCATTGCCGGAAACGATCACGATCGAGGCGATGCAGAGGGCAATAACCGCCGTGAACAGCTTGGTGGTGAATTTCATTGAACGGAAGAGTCGAAATGCCATGGTGTGCTCCTGTTTCGATTACAACGCCTTGTGCGAGGTCAGGGGTGCGGTATGCCCATCGGGATGGTCCAGGGGCCGACGATGGCCTATGGATCCTCAACAGAGAGGATGCCGTCCGATGACCCTGACAACTTTGTTTCAGTGTAGGGGCCGGTTTCATCCGGGGTCAATACTGAGAATCCCGTATTTTCTGTGTAATTGTCGAGGGGTGACTTGTCGGCAACCGCTTGGCAGCCAAGGGAAAACCGCTGCAGTCTCGCTCCGTCTGCTGGTCAGGCGACCACTCATCGTCCCTCCCGGGGACCCAGCAGCGAATTGCAGCCAGTCAGAGCGATGGGGTGCATGATGGGCAGGTCGAGGGCGACATTCAATCCCTTGCCCGGCCGACTGTGCACCGCGATCTCCCCGCCATGCCGTGCCATGACGCTCTCCGCGATCTTCAACCACTGGCAATAGCCATTCTTCCTGTTGGGGATGCGGTGGTCGGACTTGTTCAGGCCCCAATGGGCTGAGGGACCGTCGCTTGTCAGGAAGCGGACAACCATTCGTGCTGCCTCATGATCGATGAGCATCGTGATTTTAAGCACTTTGAGCGCCAGGCCATCCATGGCCTCAATGGCATTGAAAATCAGGTAGCCCAGGATCAGGAGGAGTTCTTTCTTGTTGCCGTGCACATACAGGCTTTGCTGCGGAAAATGCCGCTCTATGAACACACGGTTGAGGACAAGGTCGGCCATGGAAAGTTCCAGCGACTCCTCTATGGTGTCGGTGATGTCGATGGGATCATGACATTGGTTGGGTGGCGGGCAGGATGATTGCTTTGTCATTTCTCTCTATTCCTGATGGGGAAGGGCGGTCTGACCCGCCATGCGGGGTCCGTCCCGACGAGTCGCATTTGAGATGAAATAGCAAGATTGATTCCTAAATTTAACTTAACATGCAACTTATCG
>JAUWAH010000136.1 GCA_030602145.1 Desulfobulbus sp. | reverse complement strand
GGGGTCGGCCTGGGCCGTCGGCGCCCTGGCCTATGGCACGGCGAGCATTCCCCGGGTGGACGTGATCGTCGGGCCGGGCAACCAGTATGTGGCCGAGGCCAAGCGGCAGGTGATGGGGAGGGTGCGGATCGACATGATCGCCGGGCCCAGCGAGGTGCTGATCGTCGCCGACCACACCGCCCAGCCGGCCTTTGTCGCCGCCGACATGCTCGCCCAGGCCGAACACGATCCCCAGGCACTGGCCATGGTGATCACCACCGACGGACAACTGGGGGAGGCCATCGGCCGGGAGCTGGAACGCCAGTTGCCACTTCTGGAACGGGCCGACATCGCCCGTGCTGCCCTGGCCGAACGGGGCCTGATCCTGGTGGCCGACAGCCTCGGGGAGGCCATCGACCTGGCCAACGAGATCGCCATCGAGCACCTGGAGCTGCAGGTGGCCGAGCCCTGGCAGTGGCTGCCCGCCATCCGCCATGCCGGCGCCATCTTCCTGGGCCCCTGGACCCCGGAGGCAGCGGGGGACTATGTCGCCGGTCCCAACCATGTCCTGCCGACCATGGGCACAGCCCGGATCGCCTCGGCGCTCGGCGTGGAAACCTTCCTCAAGAAGAGTTCGATCATCAGTTACAGCCGCCAGGCCCTGGAGGCTGACGCTGACCACATCCGGCGGCTGGCCGGGCTCGAGGGGCTGACGGCCCACGGCAATTCAGTGGCGGTCCGGCTTGGCAGGGGATAATCGCGCCCTGCTCACCGAAGGCGTCAAGCGGCTGGGCATTGACCTGGAGACCGGTGGGTGCGACCGGCTGCTGGTCTACCTCGCCGAACTGTTGAAATGGAACCGGCGGATCAACCTGATCGCCCGGGACACGCCGGCGGAGGAGGCCATCGAGATCCACTTCCTCGATTCGCTCACCCTGCTGCCGCTGCTACGGCAAGCCGAAGAGCCGATCCACCTGCTCGATGTGGGTACCGGCGCCGGTTTTCCCGGCTTGGTGCTGGCCTGCGCATTGCCCGAAGCCCGCTTCACCCTGATGGAACCCCGGCAGAAGCGGGCGGGCTTTCTCCGTCACCTCATACGCACCCTGGGGTTGACCAACACCGAGGTGGTCGCCGACCGGATCGAACCCCATGCCGCTGCCTGGTGCGGCCGGTTTTCCCATATCACCAGCCGGGCGGTGGCCGAACCGGGCACCTTTCTGCCGCTGGTCAAGCCACTGACAACGCCGGCGACCCGGGTCATCCTGATGCTCGCCCGAGCAGAGGCCATGGTCGGCGTTGAACAGCATGCCTCGGGGCCGTGGCGGATTGTCGAAACCGTTCGCCTCAGCCTGCCGTTTTCCGGCGCGCCCCGGCTGCTGGCCGTTGCCTGTCCCGGCTGAACGTTTTCGGGAAAGAGGCTGGTTGCCAAAAAGAAGGGGGAACCGTCTTCTCCTTTTGTATGCTCTTGTTTGTCCGTGAACCTGCATTTCATCGCAATGGTTCGTCAAGGTTGACACCGGGGGTGTCGATCTGGTAGGTACTATTTTTTTTTCCAACAACGTATTCGCGGATTTTTTCGCTTGCAGACGAGGATGAATATGGCGCACAACATTGCGGTTTTGGCCGGTGACGGCATCGGCCCGGAGGTGATGGCCGAGGCCATCAAGGTATTGGATGCCGTCCAGCAGAAGTTTGGTTTTTCCCTCAGCTATACGCACGCCGATGTCGGCGGCATTGCCATCGACAACCATGGCGAGGCCCTCCCCGCCTCGACGCTTTCGGTGTGCGAGGCCAGCGAGGCGATTCTCTTCGGTTCGGTCGGTGGCCCGAAATGGGAGAGCCTGCCGCCGGCCCAACAGCCGGAGCGGGCCGCACTGCTGCCGCTGCGCAAGCATTTCGATTTGTTCTGCAATCTGCGACCGGCCAAGGTGTTCAAGGCGTTGGCCCTCGCCTGCCCGCTGCGGGCGGATATCGTCGGCGACGGTTTCGACGTTCTGGTGGTCCGGGAGCTGACCTCGGGCATCTATTTCGGCCAACCCAAGGGTCGCGAGGGCAGCGGCCCCGATGAGCGCGCCTGGGACACCAAGGTCTACACCCGCGCCGAGATCGAGCGCATCGCCCGCATGGCGTTTGAAGCCGCCCGCCTGCGCCGGAAAAAGGTGACCTCGGTGGACAAGGCCAACGTGCTCACCTGCATGGTCTTCTGGCGGGAGGTGGTCATGGAGGTGGCCCGCGATTTTCCCGATGTCGAGTTGAACCACATCTACATCGACAACGCCACCATGCAACTGGTCAAGGACCCGCATCAGTTCGACGTCATGCTCTGCGGCAACATGTTCGGCGATATCATCTCCGACGAGGCGGCGATGCTCACCGGGTCCATGGGCATGCTGGCCTCGGCCAGCCTCAACAGCTCCAAGTTCGGCATGTTCGAGCCGGCCGGCGGCTCGGCCCCGGACATCGCCGGTCTGGGCATCGCCAACCCCATTGCCCAGATCCTTTCCGGCGCGATGCTGCTCAAGTACAGCCTGGGCCAGGAAGCGGCAGCGGCGGCCATCGAAGCGGCGGTGGCGGCGGTCCTCGACAAGAAGATCATGACCCGTGACATCGCCACCCCCGGTGTCACCCCGGTATCGACCTCCGCCATGGGAGACGCCATCGTCCGCGAAATTCAGGGGTAGCGCCGTCGACCAGGGAGGTCCGTCATGCCGCGACACAAGACCATTGTCCTGAGTTCCAATCGTTCCGCCGCGCGGATGGCCGCCGATGTGGCCAGGGAAATGGATGTGCCGGTAACCGAGATGATCACCCGGACCTTTGCCGACGGCGAGATCTACCACGCCTTCCCCCATGACATCGCCGGCCGCGACCTGGTGATCGTTGCCAACACCCCGGACGACGGTTCCCATCAGGAACTGATCGACCTGATCGCCGGGGCCCGGTACTGGAACGCGCTGTCGGTGAACGTGGTCATTCCCTATCTGGGCTATTCGACCATGGAACGGGCCAAGCCCGATTCCGGAGAGATCCCCAAGGGCATCACCCGCACCCGGCAGATTTTCCGGGCCCGGCCCGATTACGTCGCCTTTGTCGATCTCCATTCGGAATCGGTGCTGCATGCCCACACCGGCGAGGTCCGTACCCGCCACCTGTGGACCGAACGGGTGGCGGCGGACAAGATCCGGCAAATGCAGTTGGACAATATCGTCCTGGTGTCGCCGGATTACGGTTTTTCCAAGCGGGTGGCCCGGCTGGCCGGACTGCTCGACTGCCCGCATACCGCCGCCAACAAGGACCGCTACGATGTCGACCAGACCATTGTCGGCCAGTTGTCCGGGGCGGTTCGGGGCAGGACGGCGATCATCTGCGACGACATGATCCGCACCGGCGGCTCCATGCTCCAGACCGTGGACCGCTGCTACCAGGCGGGCGCGTTGGGGGTGATGGTGATGGCCACCCATCTGGTTCTGGCCGGGGGGGCCAGGGAGAAATTCGTGGCCAAGGGCATCAACTGCATCATCGGCGCCGACACCTATCCGGGGCGGGAGAGCGACGACCTCCTGCAGGTCTACTCGGTGGCGCCGGTGATCGCCGATGAATTGAAGGGCTATTTCCGCCTGCACTGAGCGGGCACAACCTCTGAGACAACAGCGGAAGGACGGTATGAAAAAGGTTGGAATTGTAGGCTGGCGCGGTATGGTCGGCTCGGTGCTCATGGAGCGGATGCGGCAGGAGGGGGATTTTCAGGGCTACGAGCCTCGGTTTTTCTCGACCTCCCAGGCCGGACAGGCGGGTCCCGAGGTCAACGGCACAGTGTATGAATTGCTCGACGGCAACAATGCGGCCCTGCTGGCCGAGATGGATATCATCGTCTCCTGCCAGGGCGGCAGCTACACCGGCGAGGTCTATCCGCACCTGATGGCCAAGGGCTGGCAGGGCTACTGGATCGACGCCGCCTCCAAGCTGCGGATGGATGCGGATTCGATCATCGTCCTCGATCCGGTCAACCGCAAGGTGATCGACCAGGGGCTGGCCGGAGGCATCAAGAAATACATCGGCGGCAACTGCACCGTCTCCCTGATGCTGATGGCGCTCGGCGGACTGTTCGAGCGCGGCTGGGTGGAATGGATCAGCAGCCAGACCTACCAGGCCGCCTCCGGTGCCGGGGCCAAGAATATGCGCGAGTTGGTCAACCAGATGCGGCTGGTCGGCGAAAATGCCGAAAGTCTGCTCGACGATCCGGCCTCGGCCATTCTCGATCTCGATCGCAACGTGGTCGAGACCCTGCGCAACCCGGCCTTTCCGACCACCAATTTCGGTGCGCCGCTGGCCGGCAGCCTGATTCCCTGGATCGATTCAGCCATGGACAACGGCCAGACCCGCGAGGACTGGAAGGGTGTCACTGAAACCAACAAGATTCTGGGCCTTGCTCCCGGCCGGATTCCGGTGGATGGCTGCTGCGTGCGCATCAGTGCCATGCGCTGCCACAGCCAGGCCTTCACCATCAAGCTGAACCGGGATGTGCCCCTGGCCGAGATCGAACAGGCCATCGCCGGTCACAACCAATGGGTTCGGCTGGTGGAGAACACCAGGGAGCAGACTCTGAAGGAACTGACTCCGGCCCGGGTCACCGGGACCCTCGACATTCCGGTGGGCCGTGTTCGCAAGATGAACCTGGGGCCCGAGTATGTCAGCGCCTTTTCCGTGGGCGACCAACTGCTCTGGGGCGCCGCCGAACCGGTCCGACGGATGCTGAAGATTGCCCTGGAGCATTTGGGGTAAGAAAAGAACAATCCGCCGGTCGACGGGTCACCCCGGTCATCAGGTTTTTCTTTTCCATGCACGCCGCTCCTCTTTTGGGGAGCGGCTTTTTTTGTGGATGCGCTTGGAGGCCTACGGGTTCTTCGCATGAGAATCGATTGCATTTCCATGCAACGGGCTCAAGCTCATTCCAGGAGTGGGTATGGCATGTGGGGATGAAGGGAAATCAAGGTGGATGGCCATTACAGGGAACCCTTCATTTTCGTAAGTGTTTCGATCAAGCCGGGTATGCGATCCTTGCAGATGGAGAACACCACCTCGGCATCCAAGTCAAAGTAATGATGGCTGATGATATCACGCATGCCCTTGGCGCCTTTCCAGTCCATTTCAGGATATTGAGGCAAGATCGTGCCGCCGGTGATTTTATCCAGATTTTTCAGATTCTCACCGATAGCGATCAGCATCATACAAATGGCATCCAGCTTATCAATACCCTCTTCGGAACCAAGAAAATCATCGGGTTGAGCGATGTCCGCAAACCTTCGTTCGATACGGTTTGCGGCGGTTACTATCTGCTCAAGTATTTCAAGGACAAGCTCACGGTCATACATAGACGGCCTCCTGGTCTATGCGTTTTTTTAAAAAGGCGTTCATTTTCTCACGGTAATGGACGATGTCGACACTCGTCCTGCAGTCACCTTCCAGCTCTTTCTTGATATGAACCAGATAAAAAAGATCCGGCTTCTTCATCTTGACGACCACATCGATGTCGCTATCCTGTTTCGCTGTCCCCCTAGCAAGAGAACCGAAGATGCCGATGGCCGTGACGCCATATGCATTTTCAAAATCCGCTTTTCGCTTCCTTAAAATTCCAAGGACGTCATCAAGACTTAATGTGCTCTCTCTCATGATTTCACCGCGCACCACTTCCGCTGAATTCGATGGACTTATGAACCGTTCCGGAAAATTCAACCAACCTTGTTATTTTTGACAGCCAGCAGGTTGGGGTGAGGAACGAACCCCAACATCATCATTCTCTCTCCAGATTCTCTTTTGTCGTTTTCGTAGAAATCATTGCCCCAGCCACGGTCGATCATCCCTGCTTCAATATACCGGTGGATGCTCGAAGAGGGCCCATCCGCCGCACGGGGCACATGGCCGTGTTTCATTGGATTAAAAGGGATGTACTCCACATGTCTGGCAAAGTTTTCATGGTCTCGGATGAGATGATTCCAATAAAGACGTTGCCAGATGCCGCGTTCTCCGTTGCTCGCCCTGCTGGCACACCGGCGTTCCTTGGAAGATGTGGCGTGAGAATCCCGTGTTGATGAGCATCCACCGTCCCGGGGAGTCGGCATCCCTGGCGGCAGGGCCGCACTACATGCAGATGTTCAGGCAGAATCACCATGGCGTCGATGGTGAAGGGTGCCGGTTGTTCACCATGCCGACAACCATGCGGAGGACATCAATGTGCTCTACCCGCAGGTGCAGTACCGTTCCGCAAGATTGACGGTGAAAAATAGGCACCGCCGTCAACCCTTGCGCGCCGGTATCGCATTGCATCCCTCCGGTGACATGACACAATGTTGGGGTTCGTTCCTCACTCCAACCTACGTGCTAGGGGAGAGATTCCCACGGCTGCCCGATTAGCTCTGCCGCGACTGAGCTGCTTTGCCTGTCAGATAGTTCACAAAGGCAGAACACGCGACGAGCATGAACTTTGCGTCTATGAAGTCAAGGTTTGACTCGTCCAGCAGCGCATGCCTGATGCCGCTGGCGTCTGAAGTGTAGCCATACAGTGAGCTAAGACTCCTATTTAGGGCAGGATGCATAGGTGCTTGCTCAGAGATGGCCTTTAACGCCGCACCAAGCGTCGCTGAGGAGTCCCCGGTGAGACTTTGCACCAAGGCCTCAACAGCACTAATGGATTCTTTGATTGAGTTACGGTAGTCCGGATTGC
>JAUWAH010000039.1 GCA_030602145.1 Desulfobulbus sp. | reverse complement strand
GGACCGGGCCGGCAAGCCGTGGCACGATGGTCCTCCGGCGCAGGGTAAGCAACTCCCGGTACAGCCGCAGCCAGCGACGCCCTTCTTCCCGGTCCGCTTGCCGCCAGTCGAGGCGGGAGCGCTCAAAGGTGTCCGGCTGGTTGGGGTCAGGGATCAGCGCCCTGGCTCCAGGGTCGGCAAACCGGGGGAATCGGCTGAATTCCCGGCGTCTTCCCTCCCTGACCTTGGTCGCCAGGTCCGGCTCGAAGTCGCAGAAATAGAGAAAGGGGGTGGTGGCGCCGAATTCCTCGCCCATGAACAGCAGGGGCACCGAGGGCGCCAGCAGCACCAGGGCCACGGTCATCCGCAGCAGGGGTTCCGGGGCCAGGCACCTCAGCCGTTCGCCGAAGGCCCGGTTGCCGATCTGGTCGTGATTCTGCAGGAAGGAGACAAAGGACGTCGGTGGCAGGTGATCGCTGCGCTCACCCCGGGGCCGATGGTCGCGGTAGGGTGAGGCCTCACCCTGATAGGCAAAACCTTGGGTCAGGCAGCGTCCGAGGAGGTCGAGGGGATGGGCGGCGTAATCGCCATAGTAGCCTTGGCGCTCATCGGTGAGCAGGACGTGGCAGCAGTGATGGAGGTCGTCGTTCCATTGGGCCCGATAAAAGGGGTTGGGAGCGACCGGGTTCCGGTCCAGGTAGCGGACCTCGTTGCTGTCGTTTTCGAGGATCAGGTGGATATGGCGATCACGGCCGGGCCCGGCATGGACCGCCCGGGCAATCTCTTCAAGGATGTGCGGCCTGCTCCGGTCCAGGATGGCATGGACCGCATCGAAACGGAGGCCGTCGACATGGTATTCTTCGAGCCAGTAGAGGGCGTTGTCGAGGAAGAACCGGCGGACCGTGGCGCACCCCTCGCCGTCGAAATTGAGGGCGCCGCCCCACGGTGTCTGCCGGTGTTCGTCGAAAAAAGCGTCTTTGGCATAGACATAGAGATAGTTGCCCTCGGGTCCGAAGTGATTGTAGACCACATCGAGCAGGACCATCAGGTTGCGGTCATGGGCTGCCTGCACCAGGGCCTTGAGATCATCGGGGGAGCCGTAGGCCCGGTCCGGGGCAAACAGCAGGGCGCCGTCGTAGCCCCAGTTCCGCCGGCCCGGGAAATCGGCCACCGGCATCAGTTCGATGGCGGTGATGCCGAGATCGACCAGGTGGTCAAGCCGTTCGATCACCCCCGCAAAGCGGCCGTCCGGGGTAAAGGTACCGGTATGGAGTTCATAGATGATCGCCTCTTCCCAGGGGCGGCCCCGCCAAGCAGTATCCCGCCAAGGGAAGGTTTGCGGGTCGATCACCACGCTGGGACCATGGACATCCTCGGCCTGGCAGCGCGAGGCCGGATCGGGGACCAGCAGGTGGTCATCGATACGGAACCGGTAGTGGGAGCCGGGTCCGGCCCGGGGAGAGAAGAGCCGGTGCCAGCCGTGGCCGTCGTCAGCCATGGGCAAGAGTTCAGGGCCGCCGTTGGTCTGTTCCAGGGCCAGTTCGACCGCCCTGGCGCCGGGCGCCCAGAGGCGAAACAGCACCCCATCCGGTCGAACCTCGGTTCCGAAGGGCATGACATGCGCACGGCTTGTGGTCGTTTCCTGGGTCATATGCATGCTCCCGGGGCTGAAAAACTTCAGGATGGTCCGGTCCCTGGCGATTGGCTCGCCGCCCCATGTTTGCTGCAGCCGGGCAATCTGGTCCGGCCATCGTGGCAAGATCCCGATTTGCTTGCAGCTTTTGTGCATGGCGGTGAACATCGGGATGAGGGACCGTGGCGGCAGACGGGCGACCGGGAAATCATCGATCCTCCTGCAAGCATTTGCCACCCAACTCAAGAATGAGCGCCTGGCCCGGCGCGAGTCGGTGGATCGTGCCTTGAAAGGATACCTTGGTCGGTTGCAGTTCGCATGGGCTGGCCGCAATGGTCATGGTCTCCGGGGTCACAACAATATCAAGCCAGTTGCCCCGGTATTTGATTCGCATCGAAAGTCGGGGCAACCCCTCGGGGATGCTCGGGTTCACATAGAGCACGTCGCCATGGAATTCCAGTCCCGTGTAGCAGCGCTGCAGAATATCCACGGTGCCGGCCATGGCACCGAGGTGGATCCCTTCATGGGTCGTGCCGCCCTGGATGTCGGAAATGTCGCTCTCCAGGGCCTTGCACAGCAGATGCAGGGAATGCGGACGGTCGGAACGGGACAGCACCCAGGAGTGAACAATGTGGCTCAGGGTCGAGCCGTGGGCGCTCCGCTGCAGATAATACTCGATATTGGCGGGGATGCTGGCCGGATCGAAGGCATATCCCATCAGGCGGAAGAGTTCCTGGATTTCCTCGGCGGAGAACAGATAAAAGAGCATCAGCACGTCGGCCTGCTTGGAAACCTTGTACCGGTTGGCGGAGTCCCCTTCCGCTTCAAGAATCCGGTCGAGTCGATGGATGTCGCCGTATCTGTTCCGGTATGCGTCCCAATCAAATTCCAGGAGCTGATCATAGCCCTCGAACTGGCTGATGATGTGCTCTCCGTGGAAGACGACCCGCATCTTGCGGGTGATATCCCGCCAGCGATGCAACTCCTCCGGCATCAGGGCCAGGGTTTCGAGCAGGTCACACCTCCTGTTGGGAGCAAGCGCCTCGATCGCTTCAAGGGCGGTCCGCAGCACATAGACGGTCATCACATTGGTGTAGGCATTGTTGTTCAGACCGGGGCTGGCCGCCTCCGGATAGCCGTCGTGATATTCGTCGGGTCCCATGACGCCGAGAATCTCGTAGCGGTCAAGCTCCTGGTTGAAGGTGGTGATGGCGGCCAGGAACCGGGCTGTCTCCAAAATCATTTCCGCGCCGTAGGTGTGCAGAAACTCCTGGTCTCCGGTGGTTTTGTAGTATTGCCAGACGTTGTAGGCGATGGTGTTGTTGACATGGCGCTGCAGATGACTGTTGTCCGGCAGCCACCGGTTCGAGTGCGGATTGAGGTGGAGGTGCTGGGTTTCTTCGCGGCCATTGCTGCCGCTCTGCCAGGGGTAGAGGGCACCCTTGAACCCTTCCGCCAAAGCCGCCAGCCGGGCGCGGTGCAGCCGCCGGTAGCGGTAGAGCAGCAAGGATCGGGTGAGGTTGGGGATGCGTAGGTTGAGGTAGGGAAAGATGAACAGTTCGTCCCAGAAGATATGGCCACGGTAGGCCTCGCCGTGCCATCCCCGGGCGGGGACCCCCACATCCAGATCGATGGAGTTTCTCGACACGGTCTGCAGCAGATGAAAAATATGCAGCCGCAGGATCATCTGTTCGCGCCCGCTGTCCTCGAGCCGGATATCGCACCGATTCCAGAGGTGATCCCACTGCAGCACATGGCTGTGCAGGAGTTCGGCAAAACTCCCCGCCTGCCCGAGGGCCTCGACCGCCTCCAGGGCGGGCTCCGAGGTGGAAAAATCCCTGGAGGTGAACAGAGAGACGGTTTTTTCGATCGTCACCGGTTGGTCGGCGGTCAGGTCGATAGAAAATTCCTGACCGATAACGCCGGGTTGCCGGACAAGGGTCCGTTCAACCTCGACCGCTTGCCCTGCGGAACAGACCAGGGTCCGGGCGGCTTCGGCCACCCGCAACCGGGATTGGCTGGTCTCCACCAGCAGGCAGATCGTTTCATCGTCCGCTGCCTCGCTCCGGACGGGCTCCAGGTGCCTGCTGTTGAGCTGCCGGTAGCGCTGGACTCCGGCATTGATCACGCTGCCGTCAAGGCTGGAGAGAACCCGGATCCGGCCGGACCAGTTTCGGGCGATGATCGTGGTTTCCAGGGCCGCCAGATGCATGTGGCCCATGTGGACGAAACGCCGCTGTATCAGGGTGGTTTCCCGATTCTGCCGGTCCCTGAACTGCATGGTTCTGCACAGCAACCCCTCTTTGAGGTGCAGTTCCTGGCGATAGGCGATGAGATGGCCGGACTCGGCAGACAGCGCGTCCTCTCCCTCGGGCCGGATCACGGTGACCAGCCAGTTGGGCATGTTGACCAGATCCTCGTTTTCAATGACCCGCCCGGCAATTTCGGTCTGAAGACGGTTGTATCCCCCGGCAAGATAGGTGCCCGGATAATGGATCGAATCCGCCCGGGATTCCGGCGCCGCGCCCCGGGTGGCGAAATAACCGTTTCCCAGGGTGCAGAGGGCTTCGCGCAACCTTTCCTCCTGCGGATCGAATCCATCATAGGCCAAGACCCAGGGATTCATGACGGCTTCCCGCACAAAGGGATCAGGCGGACAAGGAAGTCGCGGACCTGGTCGGGGTTCTCCAGGCTGTAGGCGGCGGCGGTCTCATAAGGGTGGTCCCAAACCACGATGCCGATCCCGCGTCCCTGCATTGCCCGGAAGGCATCCTCGTCGGTGACATCGTCGCCGATGAACAGAGGCAGCACCTCCCTGTCGTCAAGGCCCAGAGTGGTCAGCAGGGAGAGGAGCGCCTTGCCCTTGTGCCAGTCCATCCGGGGCTGGAATTCGAAGATCTTTTTCCCCAAGGACTTGCGGAGCGTGGGGTGCTCGGCGGCCACCGCATCGACGATCGCTTCGACCCGTTCGATGTTTTCAGGCGCCACGAGGCGGTAATGGATGGCAATGGCGAATTTTTTGCGCTCGACCAGAATCCCCTCGATGGCCGAGAGCTTCGCGGCCAGGGCGCTCTCGGCCCTGTCGAGCACGGGCAGAAATGTTTCGCCAACCGTCTGTTCAACCTGGAGGCCCTGTGGTCCGGCAATGTCAAAACCGTGGCTGCCCGCATAGACAATGGAGTCGATCCGCACCTTGTCCCGTACGTCCGCAAGATCCCGGCCGCTGATGATGCCCACCGGGCAATGGCGGGAAAGGTCCCGCACCGCTTGGCGACTGTCTTCGGTCATGATGGCCAACTCAGGTGTCTCGACAATGGGAGTCAGCGTGCCGTCGTAGTCGAGAAAGACCGCCAGGCGTTTGCCCTTGGCCCGGGTGGCAATCCGGTCGAATTCGTCCAGAGCCGAGGGCAGCGGCGCCGCCGGCTCGGATGCGCCGACGATGCGGGCCGCCGAGAGGTCGGCCACCACCATATCGGCACCGTTGTCCAGCAGGATTTCCTTGCCGCCGGCCCGGGCAATGCCGATGACCAGGCCGAATCCCCCGGCCCGGCCGGCCTGGACCCCGGACACAGCGTCCTCGATCACCACCGCCCGCTCCGGGTGGACGTGCAGTTGCCTTGCTGCCTCAAGGAAGATATCCGGAGCAGGCTTGCCGGGGATGCCCAACCGTTTCGAGTCGACGCCGTCCACCCTGACATCGAAGAGATCGGCAAGCTGCACGGCATCCAGAATCATGGCGCAGCTTGTGCTTGAGGAAATAACCGCGGTTTTCAGACCGTGCTTTCTGGCGCTGTGGATCAGGTCGACGGTGGAGGCAAAGACGTTGACGCCCTGTTGCTGGAGGAGGGCGTGAAAAACCGCCTGCTTGCGTTTGCCGAGGTTCAGGATCGTCTCGGCTTCGGGGGGATCCTGCGGTTCGCCCTCGGCAAGGCTGATGCCCCGGGAGGCAAGAAAACTCCGCAGACCGTCAAGCCGGGGCTTTCCATCCACATGGATCAGGTAGTCCTCTTCAAGGGTAAACGGCTCAAAGGCGCGGCCTTCCCTGGCGGCATGCCGCTGGAGAAAGGCATCGAGCATCTGTTTCCATGCCGCGGCATGGAGGGAGGCGGTCTCGGTGATCACGCCGTCAAGATCAAAGATGATCGCCTCATAGGTTGTCGCTGCTATGGATACCTCTGTGTTCCGCTGCATCGTTTGTTCCTCCGCGCTTGTCACCCTGCCGGGCGAGTGTTTCGATCCATGGTCAGTGCAAGCACTCCGCAACGGCATCACGATTGATCCCCGGTTTTTCCGGCCGGTGTCTGCTCCTTGGCACCATGATCCAGTTCAAGCCTGTTGCGCCCCGTTTTCTTGGCCCGATATAAGGCCGCGTCCGCCCGATCGATGACGGTCTCGGGCTCCTCGCCGCCGGCCGTCTCGGCCGCGCCCACCGAGACAAAAAGATCGATCGAGATCTTGCCGTCGCTGACCGGACGCTCATAGGCCCGTCGTCGCAAGCGGTCCAGCACCGGCTGGGCGGTGGTAAGCGGCGTGTCCGGCAGGAGAACGAGAAATTCTTCGCCGCCGTACCGGTACACCTGGTCACGGGGGCGAATGCTTTCGACAAAGCGCTCCGCCAGGGTTTCGAGACAGACATCGCCGAAAACGTGCCCGTATTCGTCATTGACCTTCTTGAAATGGTCGACATCGACCATGGCAACGGTGAAGGAGCGCCCGGTGCGGCGGGCCTGGGCCCGGGCCCGATCAAGATCCCGCTGCATGGCCGCCCGGTTGAGCAGCCCGGTCAGTTCGTCAATATCGGTCAGCGAGATGGTGATGCCTGAATCCAACCGGTCGGCAATACGGTCAAATTCGTGCATTGCTCGGAGAAGACGGGCCAGCGGTTCCGGCGACAGGGGGGCGTGGGCGACGCTCGCAAGAGTTTTCTGCACCAACCGGAGCACTCTTTCCTGTTTGGCAACCAGATCGCGATAGACGCGGTGCCGGCTGATCTCTTCGACGAGGGGTTCCGTCAGCCATTGCCTGAAATCGAGCTGCTCGACAATCTTCTTTCCCTCGCCAAACAGAGGGTCCGCCAGGGGAAAGTGCAGGTGATAGAACAGGGCGAGGCGGCCTTTGCGATGCATGAGTACCGCCCGCCGAAAATCGTTGCGGAAACGCTGGAGATCGTCGTTTTCGAGTTGGTCGGCAATCGGCTCGCTCATCGGGGGGCCTCTCAGGCAGAATCTCTACAAGGGATGTCTTGTCGTGCATCGGCCATGTCCCCATCTCTTGCCCCCGCTGGTCCCTGCTGCACTGCTGCGCGGATTTTCGGCAAGCATTCGGGGTAATGGGCCTGGATAAAAGCGATCATTTTTTCTCTGACTTCGCATCGCAGATCCCAGGCCAGGGAGGCATCATCGGCGCTCAGCAAGAGGCGAATTTCCATGGCCTGCGCCGTGGTGTCCGTGACCTGCACCAGGCCGACCTTGCCATTCCATAATGTCGAGGCTTGAAGGATCTTTTCCAGTTCCTGGCGGATGGCGGCAACCGGAACTGTATAGTCGAGATAGAGAAAGACCGTACCCAGCAGTTCCGCTGACACCCTGGTCCAATTCTGGAACGGTTTTTCAGTGAAATAGGAGGTGGGGACGATCAGTCTCCTCGCATCCCAGAGTTTCACCACCACATAGGTCACGGTGATTTCTTCGATGCGACCCCATTCGTTTTCGATGATCACCACATCGTCCAGACGGATCGGTTGGGTAAGGGCGATCTGCAGCCCGACCAGAATATTGGAGATGGATCGTTGGGCGGCCAGACCGACCACAATACCGATAAGACCGGCTGAAGCCAGGATGCTGGTACCGAGTTGTCGGACTTTGTCAAACACCATCAGCATCGAGGCCCCGGCAATAACAATGATCACGGTGATGAGCAGTCGCTTGATGAAACGGACCTGGGTGTGCATCTTGCGGGCACTCAGGTTGTCGGCAATATCCATCGTGTATCGACTGAGGATAAGGTGCTCGACAACGCCCACGGCCTGGATCGTTAGCCAGGTCATGGCCGCGATGAACAGCAGACCGAACATCTGGCCGGTCATGATCTGCACTTTATCGGGCAGATCAAGCAGCGGTGCTGTTAAACGAAAAAACAGGAGCAAAAGGAGCAGCTTCACCGGGTTGCGGAGGCGCTCCGAAAAGGTGAGGACCAGGGTACCGACAGCGTGCCGCATTAATCTGGCCCGGCGGGTGATGTGAAAATCGATCAGATGAAGGATTCGATACAGGAACCATAAAACGATAATGGTTCCGAGAACATCGGTGCCCCATTTGATGGCCCGGTGGATCCATTGTGCCAAGCCTGGGTGATCAAGATGGGAAAAGAGTGGTGAAAGTGCGGCATAGGTCCCGTAGACCCAGATGAACAGCGATAACGGTTTGGTGATTCCTCTTAAGAAAATGTAGCGCCAGTTGACGGCGGCAGCAAGGTCCGTCTCCTGCCGCAGTCGACGGCGGATCAAAGAGCGAAGGAGACGCTCGCCAAAAAGAACACATAGGAAGGCGAGCGCGCAGAACACGAGCTTTAGGCCGGTGATTCCCCAAAATAATTCGGTGTTGATCCAATTGCCGGTAAAAGGGGAGACCTTTTTGCCCATATCCTGGAGGCGGTTGCCGATCTCTTCACCAGCCCTGTCGATTTGTTCTGTTTTGATGGGCGCCGTCGTCGGCGCGGGCAGCTCCTTGAGCTGATCGAGGATGGTTTGGTGATCTGTTTTTTCCTTTTCTTGGACTTCTCCGTTGTGAGCGGGCGGAGGCGGAGCCTCGGCCGCTCCTGCCTGCAATGGCAGGGTCAAAAAAAACAATGCCATGGGAAAAAATCCCAGGCAGATAATCAGGTAAATGTCTTTTCTCCGTTGGTTGTTCATCGGTTCCGGTGTTGTTTGTCAGGTGAAATGGGCAGACCGTCACCCCTTGCCGGCGGCAAAGAAAAGGACCCGACAGAATCGATAGAACGGCGCCTGTAAGGCGTGCCGCTGTTTCCTCAGGTGTTGGTCAGGTGCTGGCCGCCCGGTTTTGTCAGAGGCTGGCTGCCGCCGCTGGCTCTTCGGCAAGGCGGTCAAGTTCAGCCAGCAGTCCTCTCGGTGCGTCGACCACAGCACTGCCCCGGGCACGAAGGGCCATGGCCAGAGCCTTGGGAATATTGATCGCCCGGTTGCGGGCGAGGTGCTTTCTGTATTGGGCGGCAAAGTCAGGGGATATCCGCAGCGACCAGTTTGCCTCACTGATGACGCCGGGACGATTGTACACCTCCGTGATGCCGAGCAGATCGGTGAAGAAGAGCATGACATTGGAGGCCGGTCCGGCAAAGAGGTCGGCGGCTTTGGCCTGTACCAGTTCACCCGGATCGGCGACCATCCGGTCGATCCAGGCACCGCGGTCGGCTTCTTCCGGCCGCAGGCGCCAGGCCAGGTATTCGGCCTGGCGGCGCGCCTCCCCCGATGTCTGCCACTGTTCGGCCACGAGCCAGATGGGCGGGGTGTCGTGGTTGCCCAGCATGATCCAGTCTTCGGAGCGGGCGTTCTCGCTGCGGTAGACATCGGCAGGATTGTTCAGGTCCGCTTTCTGGGTGACCCGGAAGCGGCCGAGGCCATGGTGTTGAAGAACCCTCCGGATGGGATAGGGCTGGGTGGAAAGGATCTCGCAGGCGATGGCATGGATGTCGCGATCGTTGTCCCGGGCTGCCTGTATGACCGCCTCAAAGAGGAGACCGTAACGGTGCACTTGTTCTTCATCCAGGGCATGGACCCAGTGGTCGTCATAACGGGGACGGTCGCGGTTGATCTGCTCCGGCCGGGCAATGGCGAAGCGGGCCAGTTCCGGATGGTCGGGGAGGTCCGGGGAGGCGAACAGCCGGGCGCCACCCTGCACGGCGGCCAGAGGGTCGGCCTGGTCGGCCCGGTCCACCCAGGGACAGAGGAGCCCATGGGGGTGATCGCTGCGCGGGCCGTCGAAGTCGTGGCGCATCTTGGCGAGCCGCTGCTGGAGAAAACGGAGCGCCGGGCCCGGTTGGCCGGTGGGGTCCGTGGTATAGCAGCTTGGGTCAAGGAGGGGATAGTTCCATGGCTGTCCCTCGGGGTTGGTCCGGCTGGGAGGTGCCCCCATCACATATCCGGGCAGGATAAAAGACTGGGCAGACCAGGCGTCACGGTCGGAAAAACCTATCTGGAGATCGCCGAACAGCTCCAAACCCACCTGACAGGCAAATCGGCGCAGATCCCGATGCTGCCTGTCGAGCATAAATTGAGTGAATGCATAGGCGGCAATTGCCTCGTCGAAGAGGGTCAGCAGGAACCGGTATCGATTGCCGGCGTCTTGGCTCGCTTCCCGGTGCGAAGACCAGAGAGCCCGGTCCAGTCCGGCCTGCCGGTCCCCTGTCCAGTTGCGCCAACTGTGGCCGCCATAGCGGCGGCAGAGGGCCTCGTAGAGTCCGTCCCGCACCAGCCAGTCTGTGTTGGCCTCTCGGAACAGGGCAAAGTCTCGGGCCAGTTCGGGCAGCGCTCCTTGATTCCGCTTCGCCTTGTACCGTTGCCAGACCTCGGCAAGGGCCCGTGCCTGCGCCTGCCAGGCAAAGGCATGGGAGGTACGGATGGGATCGCCCTTCGGCCTGCCCGCCACCAGTTCCAGGAGTGTTTCCGGCTGCAATAGGGTGCCCTCATCCCCGGTGGTCAGCGGCAGTAGGGCCAGCGACAGCGGGTTGCGCGAAAAAAGGGTGCCATCGTAGGGAGAGGCATTGGTCGGCGATGTCATGCCCTGCGGGCCGAACTGCACGCCGGTGAACCCCAGTGAGCGGGCAAAACCGAGCAATTGGCGGGCACCGAGCGAATACGGGGAGCCCCTGCCGATATCCTCCGCCGGGGTGGACGGAAACGCCGGATCATGGATGCCC
>JAUWAH010000251.1 GCA_030602145.1 Desulfobulbus sp. | reverse complement strand
CAGGCCATGGCATTTGGGGAGATGAACCCGTTCCAGCCATCGGTCCCAAACCCCGAGCTTGGATTCCGGTTCGCAGAGGCGGTTGGCTGTCATGGCCAGTAAGGCCTGATCATAGGCAACAGCATACTTGCCCTTGCCAAGCAGTGCCCGGAGCGTTTTGCCGATGCCCAGCCGCTCCCAGAGGGCTTCGACAACCAGCACGGTGCCGAGTTCCACCGTGCGCAGGATCTCGAGATCTTCGGGGAGCCCGCCGCCGCATTCCTGGCCGCCATCGCCACCGGAATCAAGAATGGTGATCCCGCAGACCCTGGCGATGGAGCGGGCAAGCCGGACGAGGGCATCGCGGTCAAGCTGATCGGCCCGCCCGAAACTGTGGATGATGCGGGCAACGGTGGAGTTGGTCTCCGGATCCCGCACGTTGTGGGCGAGTTGGAGATACTCGGTGACGGTGCCGTTCTTGTTCTTTCTTTTCGTGGCTCGCAGATACATGGCTGCCCACCACGTTAGTGCGTTAAATCTTGTATTACAAGAGAAAAATTGCTTCGCGTGTGCCCACAGGTTTTGAGGATTTTCACCACGTTCGAATTGATATCAGCATGAAATTGCGTGATAAAATATCCAGCACTGCACTAAAATGTGCCTGCAACCCGCAAACTTAAGGTATACTGTCCCCGGAACTCTGTCCCCACCAGGCCTGGCTTTGCGGCTAGGCGTGTTCCACAACCCGTAAACCCAGGCTTGGTGTGAGTAAAAAACGATAGGATGGTAGAGTGTCAGGGCAAACATTCCGGAACGATCACTCTGAAATCCTGTTCCTTACATTTTTCAGGATAACGGGCATGTTTCACACAGCCCTCATAGCTGCGTTCAATCTTGCAATAGCGGCTATTCAGCCGCCGCTCCACGCTGGGGGTCGGAATTTGGGCATCTGGTTGGCAGGCGGGGAGGTTAGGGTGATAGTGGCACCATGTTTTATCGCGACACACAAACCCGGCGCGCAGCATGCATAACTCTGCCATTACTCGGTCGTTTATTGTCATGCCTGCCCGCTCTATGTCAGAATTTCCAGGGTCAGGGTTAGGCCAGCCACATTCGAGAAATATTTTCTTAACATCCAGAACGGTTGCGCCTGGTTTTGTCCAATCTAAATAAGCCGGCGGAATTGGCTTTGCCCCACAAAAAGCCATATCAGGAACGAACAGTAATAATCCCACAATTATCCAGCGCAAGTTATACCCCTCTTCTATTGTTCTGACTTCACCCGGTCTGCATAGATAGTCTGGGTTACCGGGAGCCCATATGGTTTAGTGCAAGCATCCCCTCCATCCCCATAACAACTATGTACCGTTTTTTCCTCCCGGAATGCACCCACCATGATATTGACGTTCTCCCAAGTGGAACTGCTTCCTTCAGGCACCTGAGTATAGCCTCCCGAAGGATTCCTGCCCAACCAGCTCCCCACAAAATCAGAGCCATGGTTTTGCAGATTGACGCTGGTGGCAGCCCCGCCGCTGGTGTAATCTAGCAGGTTGGCGGCTCTCTGGGCATTGTAGGCCGGGCCGAAGAAATTGATGCTGGTATTGCTCAAAGAACCCGCTGCATCACCAGTACGTGCCTGGGATTCTTGGGCATTGCCGATGGTCATTGCTCCCCGGCTATGGCCGAATAGATCCAGTCCAGTTTGCCCATATTGCCCCATCGCATCTTTGACCTGTGCTGTTGAGTTGGTCAGTCCGGTGAAATCGTTCTCCAAAAATTTTTGATAACCAGCAACTAAAAGTTCAGACACGTTATTCTCAGCTTTCGGAAAATACACCACATACATCGGTCCAGGCTTCCCGCCAGCATTCTGCAACGCATTGTTGATAGCCTCTTCCGGGGTATTGTAAATTCCATTAGCCGCAATATGGACTTTACCGTCTGTGCCTGCCTGAAGTTGCGCTTTCTCTTCATTTGATAAAAGCCGAGAAACTGGTTTCCCGTTTTCATCAAGCTTAGGCTTACCCTCCTTGTCTGTCTCGACCACAAACATCGGATGTTCTCGCAAAAACATGGTCCGGTAAGACTCGTCGGTTAATTTCACCGCCTCAGCGGTTATGGCTTGCTTAATCGCCCGATCGGCTTCCACCTCCTTCTGCAGAGCCTGGACATCCTGTTTTTGGGCCGCCTGTTGTGCATTTCCCGTATCCCGGTTCAGCTCAGCCACCGTTTGCCCGGCGGTTTTCCCCGTGCGTTGCAGCTGTTGCTCCTCATTGGTAATCTGCACCATACCGACACTAACTGCGCTACGTGTTGCGCCGCTGCTGCTACTCGAGGCATCGGCATTATTGACCGCATTCGTAACAACGCCTTTGGCAACACCATATTTTCCTTGCGTAAACATGGAGCTATCCACCGATACCCCGCTGCTTTTCGCGTTTGTGTTCGCTTGATTTTGGATATCACTGGTGGTCAAACTGCGGGTCGTCAGTTTGTTCTTCCCCTCCTCCACCGCCGTGTCCGTGGAGGCGATCACCCCGCCTTTGAGGTTGGTGTTGCCCTGGACCGAAACATCAAAGCCGCCGTCACCGGCCAGTATCCCCGACTGCTCGACGACACTTATAAAATCGCTGTTGATCTTGTTGTTGCTGAAACCGGCGCCGCCGGCGGCAAAGCCGTAGCCCACGGTGATCGAGCCGCCCACGGACTGATCCTTGCTGTGGTAATGGCTTTCGTCCTGCATGCTCTCGATATTCAGGTTGCCGCCGACATCGGCCCTGACGCGCTCGCCCGCGACCACCGCGCCCTTGAGGGTGGTGTCGCCGCCGGACTGGAGGGTAACGGTCTCGCCCCCCGTGACATGGGTATTGGAATAAAGGATGTCCTCACCATCCGCCTTGCCTCTCGAACCGCTGGCATTGACCGTGATGCCCGCAGCCACGCCCTTGCCCACCTGCACCGCCACCCCGATGCCGCCGCTTGCGCCCGAACTCTTGCGCACAAGATCGCTCTCGCTCCGGGCGGCGAGCAGCCTCAGTTCGTCCTCCGCCTTGAGGGTGACGTTGCCACCGGCCGCCACCTGCGCCCCTTGCAGGGTGAGGTCGCTCTCTTGGCCCGCGCCTCGGGCTTCGATGGTAATGTCTTGGCCGGCGTTCACCTGGGAAACGGCCGCGGTGTCGGCGGTCTCAGTGGTGGTGCTCTTACTCTTGCTGCCGCCCACGGTGATCGAGATACCGAAGCCGCCGCCGGCCTGTGGGGCTTCGGCAACCGCCTGGGCCGCGTTGCCGGCCGCGAGCACGGTGGTCGCCCCGGCCAGGGCCTTCATCCGCGCATCCTTGGTGTCTTTCGAGGCCGACTTCATCTGCTGCGCGGTCTGAACGGCGCTGATCACCGGGCTGGTCAGGGCGATCGTCAGACCGCTCTTCCGGTATTTGGACTCGGTGATGCTTTGCCCGGTCTCCCGTGCTTCGAGGATATCGACCCGCTGGGCATGGATGTCGATATCGCCCTGGGGAGCCAGCACATTGCTGCCGGACTGGAGGTAGTTGCGGCCGGACTGGAGGTTCACATCGCCCTCGACGCTGCCGATGGTGGTGGCGGCGGCACTGGTATATTCACCTGTTTGCTCCGTGGATTTCACCTGGGTGCCGATGGTGAATCCCACACCGCCCGAACCCATCAATCCGGACTTCCGCTCCTGCTTGAAATGGTACTCGTTCAGGAAGTCGGTGGCGGCAAGGATATGGATGTCGTGCTCCGCGACCAGGTCGGTTCCAGCCGTGCTGACGATGTTGCCGCCCAGGACATCGATATCCCGCCCGGCAAAGACCGTGGCGGTCTCGCCGGAGAGGGTGGTGCCGAGGGCCGAAGTCTGGGCCACCGTGTCGCTGGTGGTGGTGGTTTTGGTGGAGAACATCCCTTTGCTTACATAACGGTGTGCCTCGTCATAAAAGGTATAGGCGTCCCCAGTGAGCAGATTGATGTCCCTGCCTGCCATGGCCAGCAGGCCACCCCTCTCCGTGGCGATATCGGCTGCCTTGAGGTTGAGATCGAGGCCTGCCTGCAATCGCAGGTCGCCCTTGGTGTGCACCATCGTGCCGACATCGGTGCGGCTGGCATCGCTCCGATGGTTCGCGCGGTCCCAGACAATCCGATTGCTGGCCGATTCCTCCACGGTGCCGACATTGAGATCAACGCCTGCTGCCAGGATGCTGGCGCCGCTGCCCCCGTTGTCCACTGCCGCGGCCAGCAGGTTGAGGTCGCGGCCGGCAGAGGCGATTAAGGAGCCATTTCCGCCGGTCACATACAACCCTGCAACCCGCTCGATATTGGTGCGCCGGCCGTTGTCGTTGGCCTGGCTGTGGGTGGTCGAGACCAGGTTGAGATCACGCCCGGCCGTGGCGATCAGGCTGTTCCCGGCCGAGATGGTGCCGCCGAAGTTGTCGAGGTCGCCCCTCGACTGAACACCCACATCGCTGCCCAGAACGCGGCCCCCCAAGTTCCGCACATTCTCCGCGGTCAATGCGACCACCGTGCGCCCGGCAATCGTGCCGCTGTTGACGAGTTCCTTCGCGATATCGAGGTCAATGCTATCTCCGGCGATCAATGCTCCGGAAACCTGCAAGTCGCCGTCCTGCACCCGCACATAGACCTTGGGCACCAGCACCTGGGCGGTGCTGCCGTCGGCCAGGGTGACGGTCTCTTCCACCAGCCAGACGATATCGCTGGTCAACGCGGCCACCTGTTCGGCGCTGAGTGCCACCCCCGGCCG
>JAUWAH010000298.1 GCA_030602145.1 Desulfobulbus sp. | reverse complement strand
CTTCGGCTGCCACCTCATCGAGCAGGGCCATAAGGTAGCGGTGCTGGCGGTGGACCCGTCCAGTTCTATCTCCGGCGGTTCCATCCTTGGCGACAAGACCCGCATGGAGCGGTTAAGCCGGGATGAGCGCTGTTTCATCCGCCCCTCGCCTGCCGGTTCCACTTTAGGCGGGGTGGCGCGCAAGACCCGCGAGACCATGCTCGTTTGCGAGGCAGCCGGTTTTGACGTGGTGCTGATAGAGACCGTGGGTGTGGGCCAGAGTGAGACCACGGTCCGTTCCATGGTCGATTTTTTTCTTCTCCTGATGGTGGCCGGCGCCGGCGACGAGCTGCAGGGCATCAAGAAAGGCATCATGGAATTGGCAGATGCCCTGGTGATCAACAAGGCTGACGGCAAAAACAAATTGATCGCCGAAACGGCACGGGCCGAATACGAACGCGCCCTGCATTATCTGCAACCCTCCACCGAGGGCTGGGTCTCGCACGCCTACACCTGCTCGGCCATGGCCAACGAAGGGATTGACCAAATCTGGAAGGTAATCGGTAAATACCGCGAGGTCACCGGCAAATCCGGCGTGTTTGAGCGGCATCGCAAAGAACAGAACATCAAGTGGGTGCATGACATGGTCGATGACCACCTGCGCTCGCTGTTTGCCAAACATCCAGGAGTAAATCGGATCATCAGGGACATCGAGCGCAGCGTGGCAAACGGTGCGCTGCCGGCCGTGGCGGCTGTGCAGCAGCTGATTGCCGTGTTTGAATGTAAATCCTGAAAACAGGGGTCAACCATACAGAACCTATTTGCCCGAGTTGCTTTTCCGTGTCTTGGAATTGCTTCCCGTTGCCATGTCATTCCGGGCGTTCCGTTTGCCGGCGGAACGTTTTCTCAGTTGCTGGGCCGGTAAAGCGACTCGGGCATATTGAACGGCGGCTGCCTTGCTCGAAGCATGGTCAAGAGGCAGCGGATCAACAAAGATACAGCGATAACTGACCCGAATTGTTCTCCTGGAGAAGAAAAGAGATGAAAACCGCACAAATCACCCTCGAGCTTTCAGGGAAGACATTGGAGAACCTGCTCTATCTTGCTCAACGGTTGCAGCGACATCCCGACGATCTGACTGTGGACCTGCTTTACGCGGCTATAGAATCTTCGATGGAAAGCGTGAATGCGCAGTCGTCTCTCTTGGTACAGTCGTCGAATGGTGTTCTGCAATAATCAGACGGTCTCGCAACAAGTCGAACTCTGTCGAGGAGCGCAGCGACGAGAAATCACTCTGGTCTTCCGGAGAGTACTCGCTCTGCTCGAATTGACAAAAAAACCATTTTCCAACTTTTTACCAATCCATCATCAATATTTTTTCCGCCTGCTGTTTTCTGCCCAAGAGTTTGCCGGGGCGGTCTGATCGCAAAAAACAGACGGGCCTGCCTTGATTTTTCCAGGAGAAACCCCTTTACTGCTCTTACATGATCTTTTGCCGGCTGGCCGGACAAGGGCAGATCCTTCTTGCCGATGGCCGTCCAAAAGGTCGATATGCGTCATTTCGAGGGAGGGAGCGAGGAGAAATCTCCCAGCTGTTCGAAAGAGATATCGCTGCGCTCCGGCTTTGCTCTTCCTCCGCGACCAACCACTGACCGCACTAAGGGCTTCTCCCATGCGACGGATCTCGCTCCTCAATGCACTCCTGGTGCTCGTGCTCGCCGGCCTTGTTCCCGGGTACGGTAGTGCCGGGGAACTGGCCGGCAATCCTCAGCCGCTGAACGACGATGTTGTTCTGCCCATGCCGGGTGGCAGGGTCATGGCCTTTCGTCCGGTCTGCATCGGCGAGGGCGGCACTTCCTATGCCTGGAAGCGTTTCCGCGTTGGCGATCCCGCCGGCGGCTACAAGGAATCGCCGACCGGGGTTGCCCTCGGCGGTGCGTTCAAGGTGGCGCAGTCGGCGGCGGAAGACTGGTGCTATTATATCGGCAAGTACGAAGTCACCGAGGATCAGGTGTTTGCCGTGCTGCAGTCGCCCAAGGAATTTGAGAACAGCAGCCTGCCGGTCCGCAGCCTCTCCTGGTTTGAGGCTTCGGACTTCCTCAAAGCGTATAACCAGTGGCTCTACGACAACGCCCCGAAAGACATTCCGGCCCACGGCGGGGTTCCCGGTTTTCTTCGCCTGCCCACTGAAATCGAATGGGAGTTCGCGGCCCGAGGCGGCAGCGAGGTCGACAGCGCCGGGTTTGATCGGAAGATACCCTATCCCGCCGAACAGTTGGCTGAGTTCGAATGGTTTGCCGGGCCCAAATCATCCCACAACAAGGTGAAAAAAATCGGCCTGCTCAAGCCCAATGTCCTGGGTTTGCACGATATGCTGGGCAATGTGGCCGAGATGACCGGCACCTTGTACCAGATTGAGTATTACCAGGGACGCAGCGGCGGATACGTCGCCAAGGGCGGCCATTATCTCACCGATGCCCAGCAGCTCCGTTCTTCGTTGCGCACCGAACAGGAGTTCTACAGTGTGGACTCGAAAAAAAACGTGGTTGCTCCGGCGAAAAAGGAAACCCTGGGTTTTCGCCCGGTCCTGGCGTCGCTTGTCTTTCCCAACCGCCAGGTCAGCAGCCAGATGAGCGACGACTGGGACACCTACCGCCAGGGCACGGCGCAAACGCTGCCGGCGGCAATATCAACCGGGTCGACCAGTGCCAGGACCCAGGTTTCAGGTACCGACGCCAGCGCCCATCTGAACAGGCTCAAGGCCGAGTTGGCCCGTTCGGGCGAGGTGGCCGGGCCGGTCCAGCAGGAACTTGACCTGCTTGCAGCCTCTCTTGCCGATATTCAATTCACCATCAAGCAGGCTGAGCAGGATTCCGCCTATTCCTGGGTGAAGATCGGCGGCGAGCAGGCTTTTTTCATCGCCAAGGAGGCCAAGAAGCTGCCGATCCTGGCGAATTTGATCCAGTCGGCCCTCAGTTCCCAGCGAAACGAGATGGCGGAGAAGTACAGGGAGCGCGAGGCCGAGATCCGGCAGAATATCGAACAGGCCATGTCCTCGTATACCGAGTCCATCCGTCAGCTTGGCACGACTTCGGCGCCTGCGGTGCACGAAGGGTTTGAGCGCTATGCGCAGTTTCTGCACAAGCGCAATGCCACCCAGCAGAGCAAACTGCTGACCACGGTTCGCCGTCATGCCGACGAGTATCTCAAGGACAAGCGAACCGAGGATGAGCAGTGGAAAAAGCAGTTGGTTGAAGGAGAAAGCGGCACGCCGTGATCGAGGGATGCGGGATCGCGATCCTGACGGCATATTTGTCGGCGGTCGCTGCACTCAGGGCATGCTCGGCGGCTTACTATCGGCCGGAACAGGGAAGGGGGATGGTGCACCGCCCTGGCCGGGGTTATCGACTCAACAAGGGAGAGAATGTATGAGCAGGAAGGCATTGGTGGTCATTGTGACCTTGTGCATGCTGCTGGCGGTCAGCGGCTGCGCCAATATCAAGGATGACGGCACCCGGACCAGGGCAGAGGGAGCGGGTGCGGGTGCGGCCATCGGGGCGATTGCCGGCGGCGTGCTCGGGCAGATAATAGGCGGCGACACCTCGGCGACCCTGTTGGGGGCAGCTATCGGCGCCGCCGTCGGCGGAGCGGGTGGCTACGCCTACGGCGATCATGTTGCCGGACAGAAGGAGAAATATGCCAAGGAGGAAGAGTGGCTGGAGGCGTGCATAGCCCAGGCCCGGCAGAAGAATCAGGAGATGGTCGCCTATAACCAGAACCTCTCCCAGCAGATCGCGACCTTGAAAAAGGAGACCGCCGCGCTGAAGAAAAAGCACAAGGACAAGACGGCTCAAACGGCTCGACTCAAGGAGAAAAAGGCGGCCACCGATACCCTGTACGAGTCGGCCAACAAGGAATTGACAGCGGCCAAGGCTGAACTCGAGGCGCAGAATTCGGTGACGGTCGAAGCCAAGAAAAGCGGGCAGAGCGATTATACCGTCACCCTTGACAGCGAGATCGAATCGTTGAAGGGCAACATCAAAGAACTGGAAAAACGCACCGCGGAACTGGCCTCCATGTCCGCCAGCATGTCCGTTTAGGCACGGGAGAATATCAGGATGAAAACACGCCATTGGCTGTTCTGTGCTCTTGGCACGGCCCTCATGCTCGGCGGTTGTGCCGGTCAGACAACGGACCCCCGGCAGGGCGGCCTGTTCAGCTACAATCCGGATGCCTATGAGCAGCGGCTCAAGGATCGGCGGGAGCAACTTTCGGC
>JAUWAH010000386.1 GCA_030602145.1 Desulfobulbus sp. | reverse complement strand
GTCAAGGGACTTTCCAGTACCGACCAAGATGTGGTAAGGGAAAAATCAGGCAAACCAGATTTCGACAACCCGGAGCACGACAGGGAGAAGATGGTGCAGACCAAACAGACGGATCGATTCATCTACATAGTCGGCGAACATCAGGAGGGCATCATCCCCGAACAGGCCGAGGTCATCACCTTCACCCGGACCTCGATGAACAAAATCGACACCGCCGAACTGGCCCTGGTGATCGCCAACGTTTTTGGACGGGGGCAGTATTTCCCTGGCCCGGACTCGGCGCTGGCCGCGGTGATCCATGAATTTATCGCCCGATCGGAGCGGTACAAACAAAGACGGGCCAAACTGAAAAAAGGCCGTTGCACCCTGGTGACCGCCTTCAAGCGGCTCAACGGCGACATCACGGTCAAGGTGACCGCCGTGCTCCCCGTTCGACCGGGGGCACTGGTCATGGAACAGCCGGACACCTTCCACAATCTGCTCATCGACAGCCTCCCCGACTTTCAGGGTGCCCTGATTGAAGAAGCCTACGCACCCGACTCCAAACTGATCGGCCTGATCAAGGAGGCCACCCTGCACCACATCCACGGCAAACTCCAGTGAATCATCGCCTGCCGCCCCGCTCCGCCGGCACGACCCATCCTTTTTCTGGCGTCGCGGCCTGCATGGGGGTATGATCACCACCACAGCCACCCGGAAGCCAACAGCACCCCCGCATGAGCCCCACCATGGACAACAAACAGAAATTCAACGTCATCTTCGCCATCTTCGCCGCCTTCGGCATTCTCATCTTCCATGAGATATGGTCCCAGCAGCAGACCATCACCGCCGTGCCCTACAGCGAATTGGAGAATCTGCTCCGCCAGGGCAAGGTCGCCGAACTGTCGATCCGGGAACGATACATATCCGGAACCCTCAAGGAGCCGGAAAACGGCAAGCGGATCATCGTCGCCAACCGGGTGGAGCCCGGCCTGGCGGAGCATCTGTCCCAATACAACGTACCCTACACCCAGATCTACGAGAGCAAATTTCTGCCCACCCTGCTCTCCTGGGTGGTACCGGCCCTGGTGTTCTTCGGCATCTGGATGCTGATTCTCCGTAAATTCGCCGACAAGCAGGGGTTGGGCGGCGGCTTTATGAACATCGGCAAGTCCAAGGCCAAGGTCTACGTCGAACATCAGACCGGCGTCACCTTTGAGGACGTGGCCGGCGTGGACGAGAGCAAGGCCGAACTCCAGGAGATCGTCGATTTCCTCAAGGCGCCCGATGACTACGGCAAGCTGGGGGCGCGCATGCCCAAGGGCATCCTTCTGGTCGGCCCGCCCGGCACCGGTAAAACGCTCCTGGCACGGGCCGTGGCCGGTGAGGCCGGGGTTCCCTTCTTTTCGATCAGCGGTTCGGAATTCGTCGAGATGTTTGTCGGTGTGGGTGCGGCGCGGGTGCGCGATCTGTTTGAACAGGCACGAAAATCGGCGCCGGCAATCATCTTCATCGACGAACTCGACGCCCTGGGCCGGGCCCGCACCGCCGCCGGAATCGGCGGCAACGACGAGCGCGAGCAGACCCTCAACCAGTTGCTGGTCGAACTGGACGGCTTCGATCCCTCCAGCGGCCTGGTGCTGCTAGCCGCCACCAACCGGCCGGAGATCCTCGACCCCGCCCTGCTCCGCGCCGGCCGTTTCGACCGCCAGGTCCTGGTGGACCGGCCCGACAAGCTGGGGAGGATCGCCATCCTCAAGGTGCACATGAAGAAAATCCAGATGGGCGACGATGTCGATGCCGGCCATGTGGCCGACCTGACCACCGGTTTTTCCGGGGCCGATCTGGCCAACCTGGTCAATGAGGCCGCCCTGCTCGCCACCCGGCGGCAGGCCACCGAGGTCAGCATGAACGACTTCACCCAGGCCATCGAACGGATCATCGCCGGTCTGGAGAAGAAGAACCGGCTGCTCAACCCCCGGGAACGGGAGATCGTCGCCTACCACGAGGTTGGCCACGCCCTGGCTGCCCTGGCCCTGCCCGGCAGCGACCCGGTCTTCAAGATCTCCATCATTCCCCGGGGGATAGGCGCTCTGGGCTACACCCTGCAACGGCCGACCGAAGACCGGTTCCTGATGACCAAGGAGGAACTGGAGCACAAGATCTCCGTGCTGCTGGGCGGGCGGGCGGCGGAGAAGCTGATTTTCGACCACCTGTCCACCGGCGCCTCCGACGACATCGCCCGGGCCACGGACATCGCCCGCAACATGGTGACCCGTTACGGTATGGACCCGGCCATCGGTTTTGTCGTCTACGAAGACAACCAGCCCTCCTTCCTCGGCCAGCACGGCCACGGGGTCAACGGCTGCCAGATCAGCGATTCCACCGCCCAGCAGATCGACGCCTCGGTGCGCCAAATCATCGACGACACCTTCGCTAGGACCATGCGAATCATGGAAAACAACCGGGCCGTTCTCGAACGGTGCGCCAAGACACTTCTGGAAAAGGAAACGCTCCTGGAAAAGGAGCTGATCGAACTGACCACGGATCTGCAACGCTGACCGCCACCGGCCACATCGGTCTGGCCGATCCGGACCCGCCGCACCTGCGGGGCGGCAGCGCATTGCGGCCTTCTATTCCTTGCCCGATGCTCCCGGCGAGGGGGTGAAGGTCTGGGTCTTTTTGTTCCAGGCATACCCATCGGCCATCCACAGTTCTTCCAGTCCGTTGAAATCGATCAACTGCCCGCCGACGCCGGCATAGGTTGCGTGGGCCTTGCGGATCTCGGTGTCGCTGATCACATAATCCTGATCCAGGTCCGCCCAGTGATACGGTGCGATCACGATCCGTGCCGGCCCGTCGATGGCCTCGCCGCTGCTCTGCCCTTCCCTGGCGATGAGATCGCCGCCAAAACGGATCTCCTCACCGGTCCGCAACTTTTTCCCCGGTTCCACCAGATAGAAAAATGCGGCCTGGCCGTTGGTCAGCTTGCCGATCCAGCGCGGGTTTTTGCCGAACTGCTTCGGCGCGCCTTCCGCGGAAGCGCCGACCGCCTCACCATCCCCGCGCAATTCCTCCCGGATAATCAGGGTGTTGTCCGCCTCGATCGGCCCTGTCATTTGGATGATGACCGGAAAGGCAAGCATGGGCGCGGTGTGGGTGGGCATGATCCGGACGGCGTTGATATCCGACCGGTTGACTACCTTCAGGGTGAAGACAAGCAGGGCGGCCAGGAGCAGGCAGCCGGCACCGATGGCGATCATCCTGCGGCGGCGGGCGAAGAGGGCTCGAAATCCGACGGACGCTCCGGAT
>JAUWAH010000148.1 GCA_030602145.1 Desulfobulbus sp. | reverse complement strand
CCAGGCCTGGTCGCGGAGCACCACCACCCATTTCTGCCAGGCCGCCGGCAAGGGACTGCACTATCCGGCGGCACAGGCGGGGGTGTGGGTGGACTGCCTCCACCAGCGCAGGGCCGTGATCCACAACGACTACGCCTCCCTGCCCCACCGCAAGGGACTGCCGCCCGGCCACGCCCCGGTCATCCGCGAACTGGTGGTGCCGGTGTTCAGGGAGGAGCACATCGTGGCCATCTTCGGGGTCGGCAACAAGGGCCAGGACTACGACCAGGACGACATCGAAATGGTGACCGCCCTGGGCGATCTGGTTTGGGACATCATCCTGCGCAGACGCGCCGAGGAGGAGGTCCGCCGGAGCGAGGAACGGTTCCGCACCCTCCTTGCCGGCCTGCCGACAGTGGCTATCCAAGGCTATCGGCCGGACGGCACCGTCCACTACTGGAACCGGGCCTCGGAACAACTCTACGGCTACACCGCGGAGGAGGCCATCGGCAGCAACCTTCTCGACCTGATCATCCCGCCGGAGATGCGGCCCGAGGTCGAGCAAACCATCGCCGCCATGGTCGAAAATGGCCAGCCCGTCGCTCCGGCGGAACTCAGCCTCATACGGGTTGACGGTTCACGCGTGCCCGTAATGTCCAGCCATGTGGTGCTTTCCGTCGAGGATGGGCCTCCCGAGTTGTTTTGCGTCGATATCGACCTGACCGAGAGCAAACAGGCAGCAGAACGATTGCGCCAGAGCGAGGAATTGTTCCGGCTCTCCTTCGAGCGGTCGCCTGCGGGCACGGCCATGCTGGACATGAACTCCCGGTTCCTGCGGGCCAACGAGGCCTTCTGCCGGATGATCGGCTACAGCGAAGAGGAACTCGCCCACCTCACCTGCTGCGCCGACCTCACCCATCCCGAAGAACAGCAGCGCGATCGCCTCAAGCTGCAGCAATTGCTGGCCGGGGACATCAACCACTATGATGTGGAAAAACGCTACCTGCACAAAAACGGCGATATCGTCTGGGCCAGGGTCAGCCTCGCCCTGGTGCGCGATGGCGAAAACACTCCCCTCCACTTCCTGTCGATCAACCAGGATATCACCGCCTGGAAGAAGGCGGAACAGGCGCTCCGGGAGAGTGAATCCCGCTATCAGCGCATTGTCGACACCGCCCGCGAAGGCATCTGGATGATGAACAACCGGCGTTGCACCACATACGTCAACGAGCACATGGCCATCATGCTCGGCCTGACCCCGGCGGACATGATGGGCCGGCCGGTGGAGGACTTCATGTTCGCCGAGGATCTCGCCGGCCATGAGGAGCGGATGGCCGTGCGGCGGCAGGGCTTGGGCGGACACTACGAGCACCGCTTCCGCCACCGGGACGGCCATGCCGTCTGGACGATCGTCTCCGCCACCCCGCTCAAGGATGACGAAGGCCGCTTTGCCGGCTCCTTTGCCATGTTCACCAACATCACTACCCGCAAGGAGGCGGAGGCGCAGCTCAGGGAACGCAACGCCTACCTGCAGAGCGTCTTCCGCTCCTCCCCGGTGGGTATCGGGGTGGTCTTTGATCGGGTGCTGCGGGAGGCGAACGCCCGCCTCTGCGAGATCACCGGCTACCGTGCCGAGGAACTGCTCGGCCAGAGTGCCCGCCTGCTCTATCCCACGGAGGCGGAGTACCGCTGGGTCGGCGAGGAGAAGTACGCCCAGATCTCCCGCCACGGCACCGGCACCGTCGAAACCCGCTGGCAGCGCCCGGACGGACAGATCATCGATGTGCTCCTCAGTTCGACCCCCATCGACCCCGCTGACCTCTCCAGCGGCGTCACCTTTTCCGCCCTGGATATCACTGACCGGAAACAGGCTGAACGGCAATTGCAGCAGCAGGCCGATTTCACCCGACGGGTGCTCGACTCCGCCGCGGCGCAGATCGCTATTGTCGACAGCGACGGCATCATTATCGACGTCAATACCCCCTGGAACCGTTTTGCCCAGGAAAACAACATCATTGCTCCGGAAAAGCTCGGCCCGGGCAGCAGCTATTTCTGTCCCTGGTCACCCGAATTCGGTGACACCACCAACGCTGCGCTTGCCTTTGAGGGCATTCGCCAGGTGCAGCGCGGCGAACGGGAGTACTTCCAGATCGAATACCCCTGCCACTCTCCCTCGGAACACCGCTGGTTCACCATGCGGGTGCTGCCCCTGGCCGGCGCTCCGGGCCAGGTGCTTGTTTCCCACACCGACATCACCCCCCTCAAAGAGAGCGAGGAGCGTCTCATCGCCGCCCTGGAGGAAAAGGATGTACTCCTCCGCGAGGTCCATCACCGGGTCAAGAACAACCTGGCGGCGATCATCAGCCTGCTGGACATGCAACGCCGCCTGCTCGAGGATGCCCAGGGGCGGGATATCCTCAACGAATTGGGCGGCCGGATCCGCTCCATGAGCCTGATCCACGAAAAGCTCTACCGGGCCGACAACCTGGCGCGGATCGATTTCCAGGACTACCTCCAATCCCTGGTCTCCCATCTGCGCACTTCCTTTGGCTCGCCCCTCATCCACTGCCAGACCGAGGCCGAGGGGGTACAACTCCCCCTTGATCTGGCCGTGCCCTGCGGCATGATCATCAACGAGTTGGTGACCAACGCCATGAAACATGCTTTTCCAGCCGGGCAGCCGGTTTCGGGACGAGATGCCTGCCGCATCCGGGTGGACATGCGTCAAGCGGAGGGCATCTGCACCCTCCGGGTTGCTGACAACGGTGTCGGCCTGCCACCCGGTTATGACTGGACCACCGCCAAGACCCTCGGCATGGTGCTGGTCCGGATGCTCGGCCGCCACCAGTTGGGCGGCAGCTATGTGCTCGATCAGCAGGAGGGATGCCGCCTGACCCTGACCTTCAACCAACAGCGAGGCACGCCATGAGCGCCGCGACCCTGCTCATCGTCGAAGACGACGGCATCCTTGCCGCCAATCTGGAGATCATCCTCACCGGGCTCGGTTACCGCGTGCTCGGGCCGGTGGCCACCGGCGAGGAAGCCATCGCCCTGCTCGGGAAGCAAAGCGCCGATCTGGTGCTCATGGACATTGAACTGGCCGGCACCCTTAACGGCATCGAGACCGCCGAGGCAATTGGCCGCAGCCGGGACATCCCCATCGTCTTTCTCACCGGATTTTCCCACGACCCGCTGCTCGACCAGGCAAAAATCGTCGCCCCCTACGGCTACCTGATCAAGCCGGTGCCGGAACGCGAACTGGCGGCCACCGTGGCCATGAGCCTGCACCGCCACGCCCTTGACCGGGAACTGAGGGAAAACCGCAAGGCCCTGGCGGCCAGCGAGGCCCGCTACCGCCACCTCTTCGACAACTCGCCGCTGGGCATCTTCCGGACCACCCTGGACGGTAGGGCGCTGATGATCAACAGCGAAATGGCGAGGATGCTTGGCTGTGACTCGGTCGCCGAGGCAATCGACGCATTCACCGACCTTGCCCGCCAACTCTATGTGGATCCGACCCGACGGGAAGAATTCGTCCGCCTGCTGCGTATGCAGGGGGTGGTACGCAATTTCGAGTACCAGGCCCGCAAACGCGATGGCGACATTATCTGGATCTCCATGGATGCCCGGCTGGCCACGGTTGATGGTGCCGACGGCACCCCGTCCGGCCAGATCATCGACGGCTTTGCCCTGGACATCACCGAGCGCAAACGGGCCCGTCTCGCCCTCGAGGAGAGCGAACGGCGGCACCGGTATTACCTGGAGAACACTCCCTACGGCGTTTTCGCCACCAACGCGCAGGGCCGCTATCTCCAGGTCAATCCCTCCGCCTGCCGAATCACCGGCTTCAGCGAAGCAGAACTGCTGACCATGGGGATCGAGGACATCCTCTTCGAGGAGGACAAGGGGGCAGGGCAGCATCATTTCCACACCGTCCTCCGCGAGGGGTGGGCCGAGGACGAACTGCCTTTTCGCACCAAATCCGGTGAGCGGCGCTGGTGGTCGATCACCGCGGTCAAGGCCGACGACGACCGTTATCTCGGGTTCTGCAACGACGTTACCGAACGTCGCCAGGCAGAGGAAAGGCTCAGGGAAAGCGAGGCCAACTTTCGTTCCTTCTTCGCCTCCATGACCGACATGTGTTTGGTGGCCAACCTCGAAGGCCGTATCCTGGCCGCCAACGATGCCCTGTCCCGTACCCTGGGCTACAGCGGACTGGAACTGACCACCATGCGGATGGTGGACCTCCATGCACCCGACAAACGGGAAGAGGCTGCGGCGATGATCGCCGCCCTGCTCAAGGAGGAGGCCAACGACTGCCGCCTCCCTCTCCTGACCAGAAACGGTGAGCAGGTCCCTGTGGTCTTGCGTGCCTGGTTCGGCAACTGGAACGGTAGGGACTGTATTTATGGCACCTGCCGCAACCTGACCAGCGAACAGGAGGCGGAACAGCGCTTCGAACACCTGTTCCGCCACAGCCCGGCCCTCATGGCCCTGAACTCCGCCAGGGACCGGCGTTTTGTCGATGTCAACGACGTTTGGCTGGCCAAGACCGGTTATACACGCGCAGAGGTCATTGGCCAAACGCCTCTTGAACTGCACCTCTTCCCCGTGCCTGTCCAGTACGAGGCTGCCGCCGACCGACTGCGCGGGGAGGGGCGGATCGACAATCTGGAACTGCAGATCCGCTGCAAGGATGGCAGCACCCTTTTTGGTCTTTTTTCCGGGGAAATGGTCCGCAGCCAGGGCCGCCTCTTTTTTCTGACGGTGATGATCGACATCACCGAACGCAAACGAATGGAGGAAGCCCTGCGGCAGGAAGTTGAGGAGCGACGCATTCTCCTTGACAATATCCAGACCCAGGTCTGGTATCTCAGCGATGAAAACACCTACGGCGCGGTGAACCTGGCCCATGCCAATTTTTCCGGATTCACCGTCGAGGAGATGTCCTTTCGCCCCTTGGAAGCCATTTTCCCCAAGGAGGTGGCCACTGCATGCCAGCAGAGCAACAGCACCGTTTTCTCCTTGAAGGAAGGCCTCCGTGCCGAGGAGTGGGTTCCCCATGCCTCGGGTGAGCGCCGCCTGCTGTCCATATTCAAATCGCCGGTGATCAACCGGGACGGTTCCGTCAACTATGTGGTCTGTTCCGCTGAAGACATCACCGATCGCCGCCGGGCCGAGGAGGAAAAACGCGCCCTGCAGGCCCAACTGCTCCATGCCCAGAAACTGGAGGCCATCGGCACCCTGGCCGGCGGCATCGCCCACGACTTCAACAACATTCTGGCGGCGGTGATCGGGTACGCCGACATGGCCCGGGACTCGGTCGACAACCATTCCACCCTGGCCAAGGACCTGGACAACATCCTCAAGGCCGGCCACCGGGCCAAGGATCTGGTCAAGCAGATTCTGGCTTTCAGCCGGCAGAACACCACCGAACCGGCCGTCCTCTTCCCGGCCCTGATTGTCAAGGAGGTCATCAAGTTGCTGCGGCCCTCCCTGCCCACGACCATCGCCATCGAACAGGACATCGACCCCAAGGCCGGACCGGTGATGATCGATCCGACCAACCTGCACCAGATGCTGATGAACCTGTGCACCAACGCCTTCCATGCCATGGAGGAGCGGGGCGGCGTGCTGAAGCTCGGCCTGCGGCGGGCATCCGTCGCCGAGGTGCCGCCGACCGCCAGCGGGGCGGTATCCGGCGATTACGTGGTGTTGACCGTCGCCGACACCGGCACCGGCATTCCCGAATCGATCCGCCACCGCATCTTCGACCCCTTCTTCACCACCAAGGGGACCGGCAAGGGCACCGGCATGGGGTTGGCCATCCTCCATGGCCTGGTCTCCGGCGCGGGCGGCTGGGTCGAACTCGACTCCTCGCCCGGCATTGGCTCGACCTTCCGGATCTTTCTGCCGGTGGCCGCCCAGCCCATCGCGGAGGACAGGTCAGCGGCCGAACAGGCTTCGGTCGGCAGCGGTCATATCCTCTTCGTCGACGACGAGGCCATCCTCACCGAGATGGCCAAGACAATGCTGGAACAGTTGGGCTACCTGGTGACGGCGCGGACCAGCAGCCTGGAGGCCCTGGCCACCTTCCAGAATCATCCCGACCTTTACGACCTGGTGATCACCGACCAGACCATGCCGGGCATGACCGGCATGGATCTGGCCCGGCGGCTTTTGATCCTCCGGCCGGAGTTGCCCATTATCCTCTGCACCGGCTACAGCGGCCTGATCAGCCGGGATCAGGCCAGGGCCGCTGGAATCCGCGACCTGGCCCTCAAGCCGCTGACGAAAAAAGAGCTTGCATCCTTGATCAAAAAAGTGCTCTATCCCGACTGAGCATGTACCACAGATGACCGGATCGACCATATTTCCCGCCCGGAGTGATGCCATGACCCAG
>JAUWAH010000302.1 GCA_030602145.1 Desulfobulbus sp. | reverse complement strand
ACCCTGTTTGTCACCCTCTTTCAATTTCTTCCTTCCCGCTTTTGACCCTTTTCCCCCGCTGTTCCGGTTTCCTTTCAAGCCAACCCTCCCAATCCCACCGCGTCAATCAACCCGCCGATCAGCCGCAGGCGGCGATCTGCGTCACCGTCAGGGTGCGGGCGCCGAACTCCTCCTCCAGGTGGCCGGTGAGCAGCAGGGGCCCCTTCCTGAACAGCAGGTGGCAGGAGCGGGCGTATTCCCCCGGAAACAGGGTGCACTCCACCAGGCCGGTTTCATCCTCGAAACTGAGAAATTCCATGGGGTCGCCTCCCTTGGTGCTGACGATCTTGCCGGTGATCAGCCAGCCGAGCAAGCGCACTGGGCGGTGCCTCCGGACGGCGTGTTCCGGCAGGTCGAGCAGTTGGCGGGCGGTCAGCGCGCCGGCCCGTTGCCGCTGCCGGGCAAAGAGGGTGATGGGATGGTGCTCGCAGAGAAAACCCAGCACCCGGTATTCGCTGCGCAGCCGTTGCCGCCGGTCCTCCGGGGGGAGCGGGGGCGGCGACGGATCCAGGGGAAACAGGGAGCCGGCTCGCCTGGCGCTTTTCCTCCAGGAAGCCAGCAGCCAGATGAGCAGCGCCCTGTTGGCGGCGGCGGCCGGTTGCAGGCTGTCCAGGGCCCCGGCGTGCACCAGCGCTTCCGCTTCGTCGGCGGAGGGCTGCACCCTGCCAAGGAAATCGAACACCGAAACAAACGGCCGGCTGCGGGCCTCGGCCACGATCCGCGTTCGGGTGGCGGTTCCCAGCCCGGCCACCGCCATCAGCCCGACCCGAAGAAGTCGTCCCCTGCCCTGCCAGTCCACGTCGCCGACGTTGACATCCGGCGGCACGATGGTCAGCCCCAGGCGGCGCGCCTCGGAGACGTAGGCGAAGGTCGAGTAGAATCCGCCTTGGTTGGAGATGACGGCGGCCATGAATTCGGCCGGGAAATGGGCCTTGAGATAGGCGGCCTGGAAGGAGACCCGGGCGTAGCTGGCCGAATGGGGCTTGCAGAACGAATAGCCGTCGAAGCTCATCATCATCGCCCAGATGCGGTCGGCGGTGGCCGCCTCCACGCCCCGGGCGGCGGCGGCCTCGAAAAAACGATCCCGATAATCCTTGAGCTGCCGCTTTTTGTCCTTCTTGGACATGATCTTGCGCAGCCGGTCGGCGTCGGCGTGGGAAAAACCGAACTGCACCGCCACCCGGGAAACATCCTCCTGGTAGACCATGATGCCGTAGGTCTCGTCGAGCACGCCGGCCACCAGGGGATGGAGCGGCTGCCAGTCGCCGCCGTGCAGCCTCCGCAGGTATTCGCGGATGAACTCGTTGGCCGCCGGCCGGATGATCGAGGAATGAAGCACCACGTGGGCAAAATCGCCGCGTCGGGAGCGCTGCTGCAGGAGGCGGGTGGCCGGGCTTTCGATGTAGAAGCAGCCCATGGTCCCGCCCCGGGCGATCATGGCGCCGGTGGCCGGATCGTCCTCGGGCAGCCACCGGTGTTCATCCAGGACATGGCCGTTGCCGCGAAGCTGGCCGATGGCATCCCGGATGACGCCCAGGCTGCGGTTGCCGAGCAGGTCGATCTTGACCAGGCCCGCCTCCTCGGCGCCGTCCTTTTCCCACTGGATGATCGGCACGCCCTTGGCTGCCCGCTGCACCGGCACATAGTCGCACACCGGCTCCGGGGTGATGATCACCCCGCCCGGATGCACCGAGAGGTATCGCGGCGTGCCGCTGATCCGGGCGGCCATGCGGAGGATCTCGGGCCAGGGATCGGCAAGATCGACGCCGCGCAACTGGGGCAGGCCGTGCAATTGCTCCAGATAGCCCTCCTCCGCCGGATCGGCGCGCCACAGCCAGGGCAGCTTCTTGGTGAGGCGGCTGATCTCGTCGCCGGGGATACCGAAAACCTTGGCGGTCTCACGGATGGCCATGCGGGGCTGGAGGGTCACATGGTTGGCCACCATGGCGGCGCGGCAGCCGAACCGGTCGAGCACCGAAGCCAGGATCCGGTCCCGCTCGTCCCAGGCGAAATCGACATCGATATCCGGCGGGTCGGTGCGGCCGGGATTGAGAAAACGCTCGAAATAGAGGTTGTGGCGAATGGGGCAGACATTGGTGATCCCCAGACAGTAGGCCACCAGCGAGGCCGCGCCCGAGCCCCGGCCGCAGGTGCGGGCCACCGGACCGACGATATCCTGCACCACCAGGAAATAGGAGGAAAAGCCCATGGCGGCGATGATGGTCAGCTCGTGCTCCAGGCGGGCGGTCACGGCCCCGGGCAGCGGCGTGCCGTAGCGGTGGCCGGCGCCGGCCAGGGCCAGGGCGCGGAGGCGGCTGTCCGGATCGTTGTCCGGCCAGGGCGGCATGACCAAGCCGGTGCGGGGGGTGCGCAGGGTGCATTTTTCGGCGATCGGCGCGGCGGCGCGGAGACTCTCGGGCCACAGGGAAAAGCGGCGGGACCACTCGTCCGCCGACGGCAGCGCGGCATCGGCCCGGGCTTCGCTGTCCGGCGGCCGGCAGAGGGAGCTGTTGGCGTCGATGGCGCGCAGCAGCCGGTGGGCGGCCAGGTCGTCGGGACGCGGGAACAGGCTGTCCTGCACGGCCACGGCCGGCAGGCCCAGGATGCGGGCCAGGCTCCGCAGGTCGCTGGCGTGCCGGTCGGGCCGCCTTGTCAGGGCGGCGGCCATGTCGGCGCCGATCTCCCGGCCGTGCCGGAGCATCTCCCGGTCGGCGGCCAGAAGCACCAACCCGGGGTGGTGCTTCTCCAGGGAGGCGGCGAGATCAAAGGCCGGATCGGCATGGCGTCCGGTCAGCAGGCGACAGAGGTTGCGGTAGCCGTCCAGGTCCTTGACCAGGGCAAAGAGGCGGTGCGGCGGCAGCCGGATTTCGGCGCCGATGATCGGCGTGATTCCCTCGTCTGCGCAGGCGGCGAGAAAGGGCCATAGCCCGTAGAGGTTGTCGGTGTCGGTCAGGGCCAGGGTGGTGTACCCCTTGCCCTTGGCCTCGCGGCACAGCGCCCCGGGGGTGGCTGTGCCCCGCTTCAGCGAACAATGGGAGTGGAGACCGTGGCCGATCATGGCGCCCGCTCGTTGCCGGGGTGCAGCGGCCGCTGGCAGCCGCGCAGGATCTTGTCCTGCCCGCAGCGGGCACGGATGGCGTCGAAGGCCTCGCTGAGCTGCCTGTTCTTCTCCTCTCCGGGATCGGGGGCATCAAAGAGGCAGAGTTGGCGGACCGGATGCCGGATCAGCGAACAGGCGATATCGATCCGCCGCATCCGGACGCGCCGGTGCCAAGCGCGGTGGAGGGCGGCAAGGGCCAGTTGCAGGATTGCCGGGTCGTCGTTCACCGGGGTTTTGGCCACGGCCTGACGGGTGACGGCGAGGCCATCGGCGTACTGCAGCGTCACCGCCACCCGGCGGCAGCCCAGATGGTGCTGGCGCAGACCATGCCCGGCCTGCTGGGCCAGGGTGGCGACCGCGGCCCGTACCACGGCCTCCTGGTTGGTGTCCGGGGTGAAGACGTGGTGATGGCTGTAGGCCGAACCGGGCGGACCGGCCGGCTGCACCGGGCTGGGATCGATGCCCCGGACCGCCTGGTAGAGGTGCCGGGCCCGATGGTCGCACAGCACGCTCAACTCCCGCACCGAGAGCGCGGCGGCCTGGTGGACGCGGCTGATGTTGACGTGGTGCAGCCGGAGCAGGTCGGCCGGAACGATGCCGGGCAGCAGGGCCAGGGGCAGCGGCGCCAGAAAGGCCGTCTCTTCGCCCCCGCCGACGATGTACTCGCCCCGGGGCTTGACCAGTCGGCTGGCCACCTTGGCCACCAGTTTGTTGGGCGCCACCGACCAGATGGGGTCCAGCCCCAGGTCGCGGCGCAGGCTGTTGCGCAGCCGCCAGCCGATATCCGGCGCCGGTCCGAACAGCCGGTGCGTGCCGGTGACATCGAGATACAGATGGCCGCTGCCGCTGGAAGGCTCCACCAGCGGGGTGTAGTGGCGGGCGTGCTCCAGGCAGCGGCCCAGGGCCTTGCGGTACTGTTCGGGCCGGGGAGGCAGCACCAGTCCATTCCGGCACCGGCGGAGCGCCGCGGCAAGCAGCAGGCCCTTGCGGACGCCGTCGGCGTAGGCCTCGTCGCTCATGTCGAAGACCACGGCCCGCGGCGAGGGGGCGGCGATGATCA
>JAUWAH010000197.1 GCA_030602145.1 Desulfobulbus sp. | reverse complement strand
GCCCTTCCGGATGGCGAATATGGGGCGGAACGCTGCCCTTGATGGCAAATTCGGCCTCGGCGACCAGCGGGTGCCCTCCGCGGGGATCGGTCGCCATGTGCAGTTTTTGTCCCTGGAGCAGCGAGGCGAGCAGCAGTTCCGGAATGTTTTCCGGCAACGGTGCGATGGCGGCGAGCATCAATGCCGGTGGCCCACCAATGTATAAGGTCATGGGCAGGGCCTGGTTTTTCTGTTCGGCCTCAAAATAGTGGTAGCCACCACCTTTGTGGATCTGCCAGTGGATGCCGGTGGTGGTCTCGTCGTAGCGCTGGATGCGGTACATGCCGAGGTTGTGGCCAAGACCGTCGGGATGTTCGGTGTAGACCAGCGGCAGAGTGACAAAAGCACCGCCGTCGGAGTGCCAGGAGGTGAGCAGCGGCAGTTCGGTCAAACGGGTCGGCTGCTGGCAGCATGCCAGGATGGGGGCTCGGTTGACCCGTTTGAGGCCGACACGCAACCCTTGCGCCATGAGGTGACGGGCGTTCCACAGGGTGGCCGGTGAAGGTGGCATGGATGTTTCGACCAGGTGGACCAGTTCCCGCACAAAATCGAGCGGCCGCCGGCCGAACGCCATTTCCAGGCGCAGGTTAGTCCCGAACAGGTTGGTGACCACAGGAAACCTGGAGTTCTTGACCCGGGTAAACAGCAGCGCCGGGCCTCCCTTGGCGATGACCCGCCGGTGGATTTCAGCGATTTCCAGATAGGGATCGACGGGGGTGTCGATGGTGAGCAGTTGGCCGTTGTCGCGAAGAAGGTCGAGAAATTGCCGCAAATTGGTCAGATTTTGCATGAATAGGCCGTAAGGTCAACTGTGGAGATCAGGCGATCAGTGGTGATGGTCTTCTTCGCCGAGAAACAGGCTGTGGTATTCATCACTGCTCAGGTGGGTGCGCATGACCCGGGTGAGCAGATCGACCACTTGGTGGATCTCTTCCTCGGTCATTCTGGGGACAAGGGTGTTGGTCAGGCGATGGTCGCCGAACAGGCGGAGAAAGGTGATCAGGGACTGTTCGTCCGTGGCGCGATTGAGTCCAAAAAACATGGGCGGTTCCATTGACCGGTTCGGGTTTTATCCGGCAAGAAGTTTCCAGCGGAGGTGGCGAGTACGCGGGCCGTCGAATTCGCAAAAGAAGAGCCGTTGCCAGGTGCCGAGTTGCAGCCGCCCCCGCTCAATGAACACCGTGACCGACGAGCCGGTCAGGGTGGCCATCAGGTGGGCCGGTGAGTTGCCTTCGCTGTGGCGGTAGGGATAATTGGTGGGGACGATCCGGCCCAGCGCACCGAGAATATCGTGCTGCACATCCGGATCGGCGCCTTCGTTGATGGTCACTCCGGCCGTGGTGTGTGGATTAAAGAGAATGAGAATGCCCTCGTCGATGCCACTGGCCGCCACGATTTGTTGAACCCTGTTGGTCAGGTCGATCATCTCCAGCCGTCGGCCGGTGGTTACGGCCAAGTCGCCGGTGGGCATCTTCTCCTCCCTGTAAAAGTAGGGCGCGTTATTGGAGCTGCCAGGAACCGTACTGATCGCGGCAGGCGGTGCTGTAGGTGCGCTGCGGCTTGCCGTCGATGATGGCCTCAATTTCAGCCCGCCGGCAGACCTGATGGGTGGAAGGATTCTGGTATGCCGGTTGCGGCGTCACCGCGTACTGGTTGCCGGTATCAGGGTTCACCCATGAGGAGCGTTGGTTGGAAATGCCCCGTTCGTAAGCGTGATTGAGCTGTTCGCGGTCGTATTTGTCCATCTCATTGCCAACGATGTAGCCGAGCATGCCACCCACCGCCGCACCGATCAGGGTAGCGCTGGTATTATGGCCGATCGCCTGGCCGATGAGAGCACCGGCGGCGGCACCGCCCACCGCCCCGGTCTGTCCTTTGGTGGCACAGGAGCAAAGAGGCAGGAGAAAGAGCAGGGCAAGGAGACTGAGGTGTTTCATGACGACTCTCCTCCAACGGAAGGGGCTTTCAGGGAAGGGGGCAGATGCTTACTCGATTGCACTCCCAGTTCTTTGAGGGCCTCGGTCCGGGCAATGAGATTGCCTTGGCCGGAACTCAGGCGGTTTCGCGCCGTGTGCCAGGCCTGCTGCGTCTGGTTGAGACGCAGGCCGATTTCCTCAAAGGCATCGACGAAACCGACGAACTTATCATAAAGATTTCCCGCCTGTTTGGCAATCGCTAAACTGTTGCGGTTTTGTTCGTCCATGCGCCAGAGGTGATGGACGGTGCGGAGGATGGCCAGCAAGGTCGACGGGCTTGCGAGGATGACCTTCCTCTGCATGGCACTGACCAGGATCTCTGGATCCTGATCCACGGCAAGCTGGAAGGCGCCTTCAATCGGGATGAACAGGAGGACAAAGTCGAGGGAACCTGCCCCGGTGAGGTGCTGATACTGTTTGCCGGCGAGCAGGTTGACCTGTCGCTTGATCGAGTCGAGGTGCAGTCTGATCTGTTGCTGGCGATGGTTCTCGTCTGTGGAGGCATGGGCTTCGGCGAACGCCTTGAGCGAAACCTTGGCGTCGATGATCACCGTCCGGTTCTCTGGCAGATAGACCACCGCATCGGGCTGCAGGGCGGCACCGTCGTCGGCCCTGAGGCTGACCTGAACGGCAAACTCCTTACCGTTGCGCAGCCCGGAGGATTCGAGCACCCGGGTCAAGATCATCTCTCCCCATTGGCCCTGGAGTTTGTTGCTGCCCCGCAGGGCTTCGGCCAGCTTGGCGGCCTCGGTGCTGATCTGGCCGTTGAGTTGTTTGAGATGCTCGATCTCCTTGAGCATCGAAACCCGATCGCGGCCATCGCGATCCTGGGCCTCCTCCATCCTGCGTTTGAATTCCAGCAACTGCTCGTGAAAAGGACGCAGAAGTGTCGTCAGTGCGGAGGCATGCTGTCTGTTGAGCAGTTCGCCTTTCTCGCTGACAATGCGCTCGGTCAGGATCTGTATGTCCTGCTCGATCTGTTTGCGGGTTTCGCTCAGCAGGTCTTGCCGTTCCCGGATCTGCTCCTGCAGGTTGGTGCAGGCGGCATGCAGTGAACCGTTTTCAACGTCGAGCCGCCTGCACTCCTGGGTCAACTGGTGCCGCTCCGTTCGCAGCCGATCGATCTCCATGTCCTGGGAGCGGGTTTGTTCCTGCAGCCGCTCCAGCCGCAGGGAGAGGGACCAATGCCGACGATGGGTACGGTTGAGGGCGAGCAGAAAGATAAGGGCGGTCAGTACACTGCCGGCGACGCCGCCGAATACGAGAGAATCAAGGTGCAGTGCGCCAGCCAGGGTAAGGAGCGGTTGCATGTCAGGGGAGAAAACGGCAAGGCCGGTCAGCGACGGCGGCAAAGGGGGCGCAGCGCTTCCAGCTCCTCGAGCAGGTCGAGGGCCAGGGCGCATCCGGGCAGGTTGACCCGGAGATCACGCTGGAGGCGGATGGCGGTTTGCACCCGTTTGACGGCGATCGCCGAAAAAGACCATTCACGCGAAGAAAACCCTTCGGGAGTGACGATCCCCTCGTCGATCATCTCATGGATGACCTCGGCGTTGACACCGCAGAGCAGGCAGAGATCGGCGAGGGTGCAGCGGGTTTCCTCGTTGAGGACTATGCCGTGAATATAGATGGTATGCTCGGTCATGCTTCAGTGCTCCATCCCGGTGCGCGGATTGAAGGGCATCTGCTCCGCCATGGCCCGGTAGAGATTGCGTTGCGCATCGGTATTCGCTTCAGGGATGACAATCTGGAGGGTGACGATTTGATCCCCCCGCTGGTTGGCGGTGCACAACCCTTTTCCTTTGAGCCGGAGTTTTTTACCACTCTGCGAGCCCGGCGGAATTTTCACCTGGACGGCACCGTCCAGGGTCGGCACGGCAACGGTGGCCCCCAAGGCCGCCTCCCAGGGAGTGACGGGCAGGGTCAGGTGGATATCGCGTTTCTCGGCATGAAACAACGGGTCTTCCTGAAAGACGATCTCCAGGTAGAGATCGCCTGCCGGGCTGCCGCCATAGCCGGGGAGTCCCTGTCCCTCCAAGCGTATTCTCTGGCCTTCGACGATTCCCTTGGGAATGACAACATGCAGGGTGTGGGGGCTGGTCGAGACCCGGCCATCGTTGTCGACCGTGGGCCGGGTCAGGGTGATGGTCTGGCGGGCGCCTGAATAAGCGTCCCGCAGGGGAATGACGATCTTGGCATGCTGGTCCTCGCCCTGCATGCGAAAGACGTGGGAGCGTTGCCTGCCGGCCTGGCTCTGCCCGAACAGCGATTCGAAGAAATCGCTGAAGCCGCCAGACTGGCCGCCAGTGTAGCCGGCTCCCCGGAATTCGAACCCGGCGTCCCAGTGCGGCGGCGGCTCGAAATGCTGGCCTTCCCGCCAGTTGGAGCCGAACTTGTCGTAGGCTGCCCTTTTTTCGGGGTCGCGAAGGACTTCGTAGGCTTCGCCGATATCCTTGAATTTGGTCTCGGCGTCCGATTCCTTGCTGACATCGGGATGAAACTTGCGTGCTACCTTGCGATAGGCCTGCTTGATCTGGTCTTGGGTGGCTTCGCGAGAAACACCTAGAATGGTGTAGTAGTCTTTGTATTCCATCGTGTGTCGATCGGCGTGTGGTCCGTTTGTATACCGCTGTAAAAAATAAGAATAGCTTATTAAAAAGAAAAGAAAAAAATGCACTGGCTGCTTTCTCCTTGAACAGCCGGTCCGCTTTCTTTTATGGTACAGACACCATCATGAAGAAGCAGATCGACAATATCATCCTCACCGGCTTCCGTGCGACAGGAAAAACCACGGTGGGTCGACTGGTTGCCCAGCGATTGGGATGGGTCTTTCAAGACACCGACGCCCTGCTATGTCAACGACTGGGCGCCTCCGTCGCCGAGGTTGTTGCCCGCTTGGGGTGGCCCGCTTTCCGACAGGCCGAGAGGGTGCTGCTCAGAGAGTTGCGCACCATGCGGCAGACTGTCCTGGCCACCGGAGGCGGGGCAATCGAACACCTCCAGGAGTGGCGGGAGTTGCGCCGATGCGGTTTGGTTATCTGGCTTGATGCCGACCTCGACACCGTCAGGAGCCGATTGCAGGCCGACCCCCGATCGGGGCAGCAGCGGCCATCGCTCACCGGTCGTTCCGTGGTTGATGAACTCGACGAATTACTGACAAGGCGCAGACCTCTTTATGCCTCCGGGTCCGATCTGCGACTGGTGGTGACGAGTGAAACACCGGAGCAGTTGGCCGATGCAATTATTGAGATAATGGCCGGGAGCCATTCGGCAGGCACGGTGGGAGATAAATACCCACACGGGCTGCCAAGCCGAGGAAAGAAATGAACGGGGAAGCTGGAGTGGAGGTAGAAAAAAGGGCGGTTCGTCTGGTTTGGATGGTTGCCCGGGAATACGACAAGCTGGCCGGGGCGGGCGGTGTCAAGGATGTCTGTCGGCAGTTGGCGGAGAGCCTCGTCAAACAAGGCGATTGTTCAGTCCGGGTAGTCCTGCCCCGCTATGGTTTCGTGGATCC